>CBJMBI010000196.1:0-7074 GCA_966427955.1 uncultured Ktedonobacterales bacterium | reverse complement strand
AATGAACTAAAAGCTTTGTTTTCTGATAATCCAGATGAAAGAAATGATGCAGAAATAAAATACATTGAAGATCCAAAAAAGTACTTTGAGCAAGAAGTGACGAGAGCCAAAGAACACATTAAGTGGGCAGAATGCTTTACACAATGGTTTCCTCTTCATGATGATTGGGTTCAGGCAGGCATGAAGCAGCAACTCGGAATAGAACCCGAGAAATTTCGTGAGGTTCATCAACAGCTAAATAACCTTGTTGATACTCTTAAACTCGATGAAAACACTACCATCCTACCAGATACTCAAACCTACAAAGAGCTTGCCATGGCAAGCGCAAAATTTAAGGCTATCCGTGAATTACTCAAAGATGGTATCTCTATCAGAGATGAGATGCCCAAGCGCATCAACGGCTTCGAACGAGTTCTAATCTCTGCAAATGAGCAGAATTGTCTGATCCATGCCTTGTTGAAAGTTGACAAGCCCGAATGGGATATGCAGAAAATTGAAAAAGCAGCAAAATCTATAAGAAATAACTTCTCAACTAAAATGAAGAAAAAACTTTATGAATATACTCAAAGCCAGAAAAAAGCAGAAATGGAGGGAATTTATCTGCCACTCTTTTCTGAGAGGTACGAGGCGGTGAACAACAGTCAGATGCTAGATTTGGGTTCTTACGATGGACAGTACCTCATCAACTACTTGCGTGAGCAGAAAATGATAGACCCCGATCGTAGTCTGCTAATTTACAATCTGAATAAGAAAAAACTTCAATGCCGCGAGGACTACCCTACAGGTTCTAACAAAGAGCCATATACTTTGTTCCTCTATCAAGATTACCATTTCGAGGCCATGATAAAATCGCCAAAGCAGGAAGGCGAGAGGCCCAACCAAGCAGATGGGCCTTCCACCTCTTAAGTGGTTAAGCTTCAAGCCCCAAAGCGATTGCGCACTATTATGCGACTTGCACCATCTCGATCTATCTGTTTGACTGCAATTGAGACGCGATTCTCAGCATTGAGCGCATGCCAATAGGCATCAAGTATGCTTTCTGCACTCCCCTTAAGCGGCAGTAGGAGAGGGTCACCGCTGAAGCTGGGAAGCGGATTATCATCTCCCAAGTAGGTTGTGAGGCCAAAGCCAAAGCCTTGGGGTGGCGTTGCGGGACGATAGGTAATGCGATCGGTAAAAGCTGGGTCAGCAGGATTGGCCTTCAAGATGCTCAGCGTAAGACGGCCAGGATATGGGTATTCGAGCATGGCACTGATACGCGGTGTATAGTGAGGAGCATCTGGCTCACGCTCTCGTGTTGCTAGGGCTGAGTCGAATGTCCCACCCGTTTGTAGAGCCTCGTAAATTGTACGCGTCTGATCCCCATTGCTGACCAGATAGATCGATGGCAATTCAAGCATCGCCTCGTAGATGAGCAATTCAGGATGCTCCATATGGCTAGTATCGATCGGCTCCGTCCTCAGCGTTGTACCTGCCGCGACAAATCGGCGGTTCCGACTTGAGGCACTACGGCCCATAATCCAGTAAACGATAAGCCAGGCATCTTCAATGGACGAGCGCCCAACAACCAAACCCCGACCAGGATAGGGATTGTGCTGTAAGTGAGCCTCAAAATTTTTTGTGGCTTTGGAATTAGTTTGTGACAATTTCATTGGTTCTCTGCTCGCCGTTCAGCTATCAATTCATCTGCAAGGGAGCGATCTCGCGGGATATAACGCCTCATTTGCTCTTGAGCACGTTTGATGGCCTGCTGAAGTGTGAGAATGTGCGCCTCACCGTCCTCTTCCAAGCGTAAGATCAGTTCGTCACCAGCATGCCATCCGAGAGCCTGCCAATATTCTGGCGGTATCTCTAGTCGCCCATCTTCGGTGAGCTTTGTTCTGATGTCTATCATAGCCACTTCCTTAAAAAAAAGGGGTATGTCGATAATTCAATGGCCTCCAAAGTAAATTATACCATAGCTATAGCATATTGCATACTTCTCATCTTCTCGTAATGAATTGTGCATCGCCCCATCGATGTAAAACTGCCTGAGCCGCAAAGTAGCCGCAGAGTCCATGAACACCACCACCAGGTGGCGTCGCCGATGAGCAGATAAAGATATTTTTGGCAGGAGTACTATAGGGTACAAGGCGAAGCGTGGGCCGTGTGAAGAGCTGCCAGAGATCCTGCACCCCTCCGTTAATATCCCCTCCAATGTAGTTGGCATTGTAGCGCTCAAGGTCTGCTGGAGTCAAGATATGACGAGCGAGAATACGCTCACGGAAACCGGGAGCAAAACGTTCAATTTGCGCCTCGATACGCTCCGTCATATCAAATGTTGACCCATGCGGAACATGACAATAAACCCAAGCCGTGTGCTTTCCCTCTGGTGCACGCGTGGGATCAAAGAGACTTTGCTGCGCGACTAGCACAAATGGCCGTTCGGATGGTTTTCCTTGCCAGTTTTGGCGTTCAGAGGCAGCAATTTCTGCCAATGTTCCTCCTACATGCACAGTACCCGCCAGCATACATTCTTGAGATTGCCAGGGAATAGGGCCAGAGAGTGCAAGGTCCATCTTGAAAGAGCCTGGATTATAACGATACCGTTGCAGGCTGCGTTTGTAATGGTGAGGCAAACGATGACCAGCAATGCGCACCAACTGGCGTGGGGTTACGTCAAATAAGACGGCACGCGAGGAAGGTAGCTCATCAATATTAGTTACTTCTAACCCAGTGATAATTTCTCCTCCCAGAGAACGCAGGTAGGCAGCAAGAGCATCAGCAATTTTTTGTGAACCTCCACGAGGAAGTGGCCAACCATAGAGGTGTCCAGCCGCCATCAAACTCAGCCCAGCAGCAGCACTAGGTAGACGCTCAAGCGGCAACATGGAATGTGCCGCCATACCAGCCAGCAGTGCCCGTGCCCGTTCTCCCCTGAAGCGATGTTCAGCCAACCAACGTGCTGAGCACATAGCCGATAGTGCAAATGGAGCAAGAGCAAAAGGATGCAGCAATGGAGACAAGCGCAACGGTCCAATAAAAGCACGCACAATGGCATCCCAGTTCTTGACAAGGGGAGTCATAAGTCTCTTATAAGCACTTGCATCATGGCTAAGCACCGCAGCAGTGTCCTCGACCGAATGGCTCAAGATTGCAGCGGTTCCATCATCAAGCGGATGAGCCAGTGCAATAGGTGGATGGACCCACTCCAGCCCATACTTTTCGAGCGGAAGTGTACGAAAGAATGGAGAACCATAGCCTAGTGGATGAATGGCAGAACAGACATCATGTACAAAGCCTGGCAGCGTTAGCTCTTTTGAACGTGTTCCACCACCAATAGTATCCTTGGCCTCGACAACAAGCACCGAACATCCCGCCCGGGCTAGCTCAATTGCCGCCGAGAGACCATTAGGGCCAGAACCAACGATGATCACATCATATCGCATCATCAACGCCTTGTAAGTAGTTGTAATCCAGGTATTAACTGTGGCACTCGCTGCCGATATTGATCATATTGTTCCCCAAAGGTCTCCTTCAACAGACGCTCCTCTGAGGAAATCTTGATGGCAAGCGCAACCACCATAATCGTGAAGTACAAAATCCATACACCAGCTCCACTTATGAGCAGAGTACCAAGAAGCATGCCCAGGATACCTGTATATATCGGATGCCGCGTGATACGATAAGGACCATCGATACGCAGCTGATGGTCAATCTTAATCTCTGGCGAAGATGACCACATGGTTCCTAAGGACCAGCGTGCCCAAAGCGTAAATGCTGTAAAGACGATCAGGCAAGCAGCACCAGCAATCTGGAACCAGGGAGAAACTAATGTCAGAAGGGTCCAGAAGTGACGCGGAATCCACTGCACGATCAGTACTCCTACTATAACACATAGAATCCATGCTGGAAGAAATCTGGATCGTTTCTGGGTAGCAGGAGCTTTCAGGAGATTGTAGATCCAACCAATCGCCCATACTAGACAGAATGTGGCCCAACATATTACAGTGAGCCAGTATGTCCAGTACGCCATGTTCTTACCTCCTCGCAAAAGTGTTTCCGGTGCCGATTTCAGACCTGCAACTGATGATGCTAAGTGTTGCTCACTTCAGCCACAACCGACTCCGGTTTGTCGAGTTCAGCCAACAGATCAGCGAAATCCAGCGGTTTGTTGAGACGAGGCATGTTCTTCATACTCGTCCCGTACCATGATTGCCAGTAGCTTGGATCTCGATCCCAGGCCAGTTCAATGCCATTGAAATCGGGATCGTGAAGATAAATGGCTTCGTGTGAGGTATGATCGCTGGCACCATCGATGGACCAGCCGTGGTCCAGCAAACGCTTGTATGCGCGAGCAAGATCGGATCGCGTCGGATAGTTTATGGCAAAGTGGTAAAGGCCGGTCGTACCAGGTGCTGGGGGCTGCCCGCCTTTGCTCTCCCAGGTATTGAGACCGATGCGATGGTGATAGCCACCCGCCGAGACGAAAGCAGCAGTGCCCAGATTGCAAACCAGCTCGAAACCAAGGAATTCACAGTAGAAACGGATAGACCGCTCTAGATCAGCAACTTTGAGATGAACGTGTCCAATGTAGGTTCCAGCGGGGACGGGGGTGTCTGCCATAGGTAACTCTCCTTCTATCATTCAGCTATGTCAAACTGAACTCAGTGTCTTTCTGATGGTATTATAACCAACCTTTCCTTTCTTTGCAATAGTTACTTACTTTTTAAAAGATATTTGGCACGTGAAGGCATTCCTAACAGCAGAGCACTACCCAACAGAAGATTAACTTCAGTGATATACTAACTCATATGAGTATACCATCTAACAGCCAGGAATACTCTACAGATAGAACGTCTAAAGGGAGAAAGATCTAATCCACATGCATATCCAGATCCGTTACTTTGCATCACTCCGTGAGATCACAGGAAAAGGAGAAGAACAACTCTCCATACCAGATGAGACAACAATTTCCGATGTACGTACAATCTTGCTCACACGCTATACACAACTACAACCAATACTGGAATGCTGTGCCTCGGCAGTAAATCGTCGCTATGTGCCTGTCGAAACAATACTACAAGAGGGTGATGAACTGGTATTCATTCCCCCTACAGGAGGCGGAACTCCGCGAGAGCCACTGATCCAATTGACCCATGAGCCTCTCAATCGTGACGCTCTTATCAGAGCTATTAGCCATCCCAGTATAGGCGGCATCGTTGTCTTTGAGGGAATTGTCCGAGACAATGCACGCGGGAAGCAGGTGTGCTATCTTGAATACGATGTGTATGAAGAGATGGCAGTCGAACAGATACGTGCTATCATCGCCCAAGCACAGCAGCACTGGGGTGTTAAGTCTGTCGCCGTTGCCCATCGCTTTGGACGCTTAGAAATTGGCGAGACAAGTGTCATCGTCATCGTTGGCAGTGCACATCGTAGGGAAGCATTTGAGGCCTGCCATTACATTATCGATACACTCAAACAAACGGTACCCATCTGGAAAAAAGAAGTGACAACTGATGGAGAAACATGGATCGAAGGCTAACTTGTCAGACAGGGAACTACCCAAGCCTCCCTGTGCCTTTTCTGACGAGTTGTAAGGAATGGTAAAGAAAAAGACTACGCATCAGTCAATTTTTATGGTATAGTTTTCCATATAAGGGAGTACGTCCAGAGTTCTTCTCGGAGGTCGTAGATGAACTTATTCGAAAAGCAAGCTCGCCTCAACCAACTCTTCACACAAAGTCCAGTTAACGCAGCCTACCTTACAGGCTCACTCTCAACCCGTGCTTCGTTTGGTCATCTGACAGACATCGATGTCGCTATTCTACTGATGGATCAAATCAAAGCAGATCAATTTCTGGACTACCAACTCTACTTCCTTAGCGAGTTGGCTAAACGCCTTGAGTCGGATGCAATTGATATTGTAATCCTCAATCAGGCATCACTTCTTCTTAAACTACAGGTTATCAAGTATGGTCAGATTCTCTTCAGCCGTAATGAGAAACAACGTATATCATTTGAAACCAAAGCCGTCATGGATTACCTGGATTTCAAGAAATTCGATGAAATCCAGAATCAGGCCCTGAGCCGTCGCCTCTATGGACAGATTGTACCACTCGACAAAGAGCTGATAGCACATCATCTTAAGCACTTACGTTCAGCACTAGCCATTCTGCGAGATCTAGCACAGATACAACGCGAAGTATTCTGCTCAGACTACCACGTTTACGGTCTAGCCGAGCGTTACTTACAGCAGGCTATCGAAGCCTGTCTGTCTATCTGCTGTACTATCATAGCAGCATTTGGCTTACGCAGAGCAGAGGCTCACCATGAACTGCTGAGCATCATAGCAAACCAACAGATCATCTCCCGCTCGCTGGCCTATCGACTGGAAGTCTTGACCAATTTGCGGGATAGCCTTGTGCATGAACCTGATGCACTCAATCACGAAACGCTTTATGAGCACATCCAGCACCATCTAGAAGCCTTGGAAGAATTTACCAATACGATTGAGCAAAAACAAATTTGAGATCAGGAACCAGAAGCCTCTCCGCCAGACTCTCTAATGCTTTAGCGGAGAGCTTCATTACTCGCTGAACGAAGCGCATTGGCTTGACTCATCGCAGCCGCTGCATCATCAGGGCGACCAGTTTCCTCGTAGATCTGCGCCATAGTCTCATAAGCCACAATCATTGATGGATCCATCGCAATGGCCTGCGATACCATGTCAAGAGCTTCGCCATAGCGCTTGGCCTGACATAGGATACCAGCAAAATCATTGTAATAATCAGCATTCAGAGGATCACTCTCGATTGCATTCTGATAGTTCTCAATAGCCTCATCACGACGCCCCAGACCAGCATAGGCAGTCGCAAGCTGATAATAACCCTCTGGATCATCTTCCGAATGCTCTAGCAAAGTCTCAGCTGCAACAATAGCCTCATCGTAGCGGCCAAGAGCATTGAAGGTTTCAGCCAAACCCGCATAAGCAGCAGCTTGATCATCAGACTGCAACACTCCTTCCTCTGCCGCTTTAACAAGCTCCTGATAGACAGCAAGAGCCTCGTCATAGCGCTCCACTTCCAAGTA
>CBJMBI010000195.1:0-7151 GCA_966427955.1 uncultured Ktedonobacterales bacterium | reverse complement strand
TCGTCCCAGATACGCGATAGAACTTGTCAAAGATACGCTCCAGATCATAAGGTGGAATGCCAGGTCCGTGATCTGCAATACTGATTATGACATACTCATCAGTAGCTTCGCCAGATATTTCAATAGGCAAATTTGGTAGGGTATAACGTGCGGCATTTTCAAGCAGATTGGTAAGCACCTGATCCATTTGTAAGTAGTCCAACTCAACTGGGGGTAGATCATCAGGAAGATAGACATGTATCTCTCGTCCATGCAAGATGTCTTGCAGATGACCTAAAACATCATGTATCAGTTCACTGATAGGATACCACTCTTTTTCTGCTTTCAGTGCACCTCCTTCAATACGCGACATATCCAGCAAATTGCCAACGAGGCGGTTGAGACGATCAGCTTCATGCTCAATGGTCAACAGAAAGCTGCGCCGAGTTTCATCATCCCACTGTACATCATTCTGAAGCAAGCTACTGGCTGCTGCTTTTATTGAGGATAACGGTGTACGGAGATCATGGGAAACAGAAGAAAGGAGTGCAGATCGCAACGAGTCTGTACGTTTTAGTAACTCGATTTGCATTGTCTCGCGATGCAAGTGGGCACGTTCAATCATTGCTGCTGCTTGATCTATAAATGTTCGAAAGTAGGTCAGTTGTGAATGCAGGTGTTCTTGAGCCAGTTGTGGATTACGCTTATAGGAGAAGTGCTGTCTCATTGGTCGCATCAGTAAGCGTGTAACTCCAACAACACGCTGTCCAGACTGTAAAGGCTGAAAGCGGACATAGTTAAGTGCTGGGGACTTGGCGGTTGTTATCCGCGTATAGCGGGACTCACTTGTAGTTATGGATGGTGTTGCTGGAGCATCATAATAGAAGTCGATGACTTTTTTCTCTAACATTACTGATGCTGCCGTTTTGTATTCGTCCGGAGAAAGAGTCATTTGCTCTATTGGTTGGCATGCATCAGCCTGTAAGACAAGCTCTCCATTTGCATGAGGTACGAGAAAAGCGCAATCGCATATTCCTAACGAAGCAAAATTTTTTACGATAGCGCGAGCCACAATATGCAGCTGACGTTCCAGACTTTCTTCATTCGTCGTAGCATTGACTAGATCATAGAGTTCTCGTGTTTCTCTTGCATGTTGTGTTGCTTGCTCGGCACGCTGGCGCAACGCAGAAGCTAGCTTCCCTGTAATAATTGCGGTCACCAGGAAGATAAACAGAGCTAACCACTCTTCAGGTAGAGCAATCCTCAGGGTAGAATGTGGCTCAGTAAGAGAAAAATCAAATGATAGAACAGCCACAATAGATGAGATAATGGCTGCATAAAGTCCACGTGTACTCGATAGTCCAAGTACAATGAGGAGATAAAGAAATGAAATATTAGGAATTGTAGGATAAAGGTGTAGGGTATAAATAATCCCAGTGACTCCAAGAGCTAGAACAGTTGCCAGTAGAGTATCTAAACTGTACCGCTGGAGCCACTGCTTTTCTGTAGTCCCGGGTAGATAATCAAATGATTTTATCAGTTTATTCATAATGGGCTCTCCTAACACGGAGATATGATAGGAGATCAGAGCCTTGCATTCTTTGACAATCCGATATTGAGAAAACTGTAAACAGATTTCTGAGAAAAAGAATATCATACAAAAAAAAGTAAGTAAATTGGTCTTCTAGGCATCTTGACCTTGATGGAAACAGCGCCTATACTCATCATGATGAGACAGCAATTTCTTGTGATCCTGCTCTTCCTTCTATTGAATAGCTTGACGGCATGCAGTCCAGGACATCTTGGTAGCACAGTCATAGCCTTTATACGCAACGGTCATCTCTGGACAATTGATCCTAATGGGGCAAATGCATTTGAGATTGTTGCTCAGGATACCCCTGTTGTTGGCTATAGCTGGTCGCCAACGCATCAAATCCTTGCATTTCGTACACTCGATGCAGACTTTGCCAAGACCTCAGCAGCCAAACATCTCACTGGCCAACCCATGACGGGATTGATCAAAGATACTCCAAGTGTCGAAAATACTATTGGGGTTGATGGAGGAACACCAATCCCTATTGCCTTCTCTAGCCCAACTATAAGCTCTAGCAATGCTATATGGAATACGAACGGAACACGCTTACTCTACCGTCAGACGACGATCCAAGGAGCGCAGAACAATTCTACCATCCCTCAATGGTTTATCTCGCAGAGCGACCAGCCTGGAGGAATTGCTCTAAAATCGTTGCCGCCATCATATTCCATTCCCTCATTCTCATATCTTAATCAACGCCAACTGGTTCTAGGTAACGGTGATCATGGGATCTTTATGACTACCCTTGCAGGAACCAATGTGCAGTATCTTGCCCATGCTCCACTTCTCCTCCATCCCCTACCTGCTTCATTGGAACGAGTTCTATGGCAACCTGCCCATCAGGATCGTCGCTTTTTATATGCTATGATCACCTCCCAAAAATCTGCTCAGCAAGAGGTTCTTGCTGATAGACCAAGCGTGCAGCTGATCTTGAGCACAGTAGATGGCCAGACAACGACACTTGCTACTTGTGCATGTATACAATTTGCTTGGTCGCCTGATGGCAATTCTGTGCTCTACAGTACAGGTGCTACCTATACCATCTTGAATCTCTCAAAAGGTACATCATGGAAGGTTTCAGCAGAGGAAGGTAGTGTTCCTTATTGGTCACCTGATAGCCAGTTCTTATTGCTTGATAGTGTACATACACTTCAGTTGCTCTCCATTGCAGAGCAACATCAGTATACTCTGTTAAGTGATGAGAAAGCAAGCAAGCTCCAGCCAGAAGGTTTTTCTGAGCAGCTATCATCCCCTAGTGCTCTGCTCCAGCCTATTACCAACAGTGTCTGGTCAGCAGATAGCCGTCATTTTCTCTTCCTTACACAAAATCGTTTCCAATGGCAAAGCCAATCCATGCATATAGGTAAGGGACTCTATACCGTAGCTATCGATAATTACGGACATTCTCAAGGAACACCTATTCTAGTTGATGCTGGCGACGACTCCCAAGCTGGGTGGACATATCAAGATGCGAACACATCTTTTTTATACTAATGGACAATATTGCTAGTTGTGGAGTCTCTTGAGTTCGATTGGAGACCTTGTGTCTAACGAATAGACTCAACAGGCAGAAAGATACGCACCTTTACCCCTTCACCTGGGGCACTTTTGACCGTCAGGCTGCCTCCTGCAATGGCTAGCAGAGCACTATGTGTGAGCAGACCACTAGCAGTTCCTGTTGTTGAACTGCTGGCTGAAATAATGCCGATGCCATCATCTGCTACAATGACCTCTAGATGAGGGTTGCAGCTTGCCTCGATGGTGAGTCGTAGTCGACGGTGTACATCACTACCACGTCCATGCCGTGCTGCATTGCGCAGAGTTTCTTGGACCGCAGCAAAGACTAATTCGGCAATGGCTGGAGGAACTATCTCGTCGATAAGGCTTGTTACCTCATCTGGTATGCACCATTCGACCTCATCAAATGAATGTTGAAAATCCTGCACTAGCATGGTGTGAATAGCGGATATTAAACCATCACGCTCTAAGCGGTGTGGAGCACTGGTTGACATTGCACGCATCATTGCTGCAAGTTGGCGGTGGGCATCACTGATCGAAGTAATCGCATTCTCTAGAGCCTGATCTGCTCGTGCATTGTGCTGCTTATCTGTAGAACATGAGCGTAGCGTCTCCATTTGCAAAAGAGCTAAATGCAACAGTGGTAGAATCTCGTCATGAAGAACTCTTCGTTGTTGTGCTCCCAGCAGTTTTACATCGACAATACGACGACGTAGCAAACTTGCTACAGTTAGCATTGCTTCGTGATCACGCAGAGTATCGAGTATACGTTGCCCACAGACCTGAGCTAGGTCCATATCTTCATTGGTAAAGACGCTGCCATCGTTGCGAGGGCCCAGGTAGAGATTAGCAACCAGACCCAATTCATCGTAAAGTGGTAGCACCCAACAGATTACCGAAGCTCCTTGTAGCGTCATACGCATTCTATAGAAGCGTCGTGTTTGCAAATCTTGCGTTGAGTTGCTTGCTGGATGCTCTTTGTAGGAGTTGTGGTCAGGTTGTGATTGCTCCATGATCTCGCTAGGCCAATCCAAGACCGACCAGCAATAATTGAAACTCCGCCGTACTGGCCCAGACAATACAACCAATCTTGCACATTGTACCTCTAACACATCTTTACAGAGATGCGAAAAAAGTGCTTCCATGCTCTGCTCAGTCTTTTGCAGATCAGTGTTCAACCAATGGCGTACATTTGTACTGTGCAAGAAAGGGGCTAGCAGAGCAATATAGCGATCATGTGCGGTATAGCTGCTCCAAGTAAAGAGTGCATAGGCACCTGTAGCTATTGAAGTGATCAATAGCATTCCCCCAAGAGAACTGTGAGTGAATTCAGTAAGAAATGCAATCAGTATTGCAATCGTTGTTGCCACAATCACTATGCCGCGCCATTGCTCAAAAAAACCACGCCGTGCTAGGGGCCGCTCAATCAAAATCCCATGTCGTACAATTGAGTAGCCAGTGAGCAATACAATAAGGGCTACAGAGCCTGTTGCATAGATATCCAATATTACAAGTGTTAAAGGTAGTGTGTCTAATGTGACAGGAAGCGTATGGCTGTCAAGTGGTTTTAACCCGTGAAGTATTGCAAAGAGCATCAGTATGCCCAGGCTTGCTGTCAGACAAACCATCAGTAATGCTGCTAGGAGCAATCCCGGTCGTGCTAGATGCCAAGAGAGTGCCGGTTCTTCCAACTGATCAATACTGATTGGGTCATGCCAGAATGTATCTATTAGCTTGCAGCGCAGGGATACATATCGTTGGCGATCAGTGCAAGCAAGTAAGAAGACATGAAATAAACGTTTAATGCGTGATGGGGTAAACCAAGGTCCAATAGCGCAAAAAGTTATATAAAATAAAAAGAGGAATAACAGCATAAATAGTGGATATGTCATGCCTGGGTGCATATGTTCCTGTACATCGCTATATCTCAGAAGTAAGATCGTGTCCCTGAAGGTATAGATGGAACGATTGAATGCAAGCAAGATTAAAACACTGCAACCAAGCAAGGCTGCCAAGGTTAAAAGCAGCGGACGTCGCATCCTCCATTGCTCATTGATCAAAGCTGCATAGTAAAGTCCGATGACAAACCAGATATAGGGTACTCCCAGAGCTGGTAGCCATATCAAATGCCATAAAAAATCAGTCAAAGCCAGATTTGGAGTCTGAGCAAATGGTCCTCTGATGAGAGATCCATGAATGAAGAAGAACAGAGCTGCAAGGCTCAGACCAATGAACCCAACACGAGCAATGACACTCTGACGATCACCATTGAGCCAGACAGTAAATGCTAGCCAGAGGAACGTTATAAAGTTGAAAATAGAAAGGGCAAGAGCAACAGTTTGTAAAAGGGTAGTAAAAATCATATTAGACATCTTTTTTGAAAAGCGGAACCCATTCGCCACGACGATCTTGTACTAAAGCATTCCCCTCTTCATCCCAGATGAGCATGCGATTGTGTATGTAGATCAGCGTTGCTCTGGCACGTGCCACTTTATCATCTACGGAATTCTCACTCAATCCCCATGCAGCATAGATGCGCCCATTCGTCCGACTTACAGCACGTTTATCGTGCAGATTGAGACGAGTAGCAATTTGCTCATTGGTCATTCCCCGGGCCATCAGTTCAGCCACTCGCAGCTCATTAGGTTCTAGAAGAGCACGTGGCGACTGTTCATCCAGATCGCGTACCTCTTGGACCCGGTCCTCAATCTCAGGATCGACCAGACTGCGGCCATTGACTGCATCACGTAGGAGCGGTATCAACATACTGGGTAATAGATAATTACTTTTTCGTACATAAGCATAATGTGTGAGAATACCGGAAGCCCGAAATTCGCGATAATATTCATCATCATCCTGAATGGAATAGAATACCACGGGTGTGCGAGGGCGTTCACGGCGGATAGCTATAGCAGCCCCAACGCCACTGAGTGCATGACGCCCTTGCTGTGGGTCTTGCAACTGTACATCCATTAGGATGACATCCATATCGAGTTCGAGCGCTCTAGCGACAGCTTCGCGCCCAGTTGCGGCTTCATCAATGACTTGTACAGCCCCTGTTGCCTCTAGACCCTCACGCAGAGCTTTACGCAGCGGTCCGTGATCATCAACCAGGAGCACTTTTATCTTACTCATAAAGTTTTTTGGTTCCAGTTTCTCGCGAACTATCACGGCCCATTATACCATTTCACCGACAATTGCACAGCCCAGATAGGCGTTTAGATGGATGGGGCATTTGTGCAGGGAATACGCAGGATTGACAGACAAGGAAAGCTCTGCTATAATTCGTACAAACGTTCAAAGTTCGTGCAATTTCTGGTGATGGATCGGACCCAGAGACGTGGGCATGGTGATAA
Organism: uncultured Ktedonobacterales bacterium; assembly: GCA_966427955.1. Classification (GTDB taxonomy): domain Bacteria; phylum Chloroflexota; class Ktedonobacteria; order Ktedonobacterales; family Ktedonobacteraceae; genus DASYAN01. Next base: position 704 of record CBJMBI010000195.1, on the reverse strand, counting down.
AATAGATACGTAGGGGTAGACCAAGTGGAAAAAGTTTGGGATACAATGATGAGTGCATTGGTCGGGAGCAACCCGCAAGCCTTCTTAGATCTCGTTGTTCCAGGATGCCGCTTCATTCAGCATCATCGCAACAAGCTTGCCAGTTCTGAGCGACAACCGGATGCGATTATCGAGGCATGGCATTGGACAGGCAAGAGGTTCCTTCTCAATCTGGAGTTTCAGACCTACAAGGAAGCTCACATCCCTGAGAAGTTGTTACTGTATAACGTTCTTTTGTGGTGGCAGTATAAGTTGCCTGTGAGATCCGAGGTAGCCTATCTGACTAGCAATGAGCAGATAGATCGACCGCCACTTTGCTGGCCGACACTCGGGGAGCACGGCAAAGACATGTTGCGGTTTGAGTATGGCAATACCGAGATGTGGAAGAAATCTCCAGACGATCTTCTTAGCTTGAAGCATATGGAGTTGCTCCCATTGTTGCCCTTAACGCAAGGGGGGAATGAGCGAGCGGTCGTCGAACTCATGTTTGCTCGTCTAGCTGGTGAGCAATTCCGTCAGCTAGCCACAATGGGATTTTTATTTGCAGCACTCGCTTTTCATCGATCAAGGCGTTATAGCGACCAAGAATGGTTAGAAAGCAGGTACAATCATATGCATGACATTTTACGGGAATCTCCTGCCTATCAATGGATTTTGAATGAAGG
>CBJMBI010000194.1:0-7159 GCA_966427955.1 uncultured Ktedonobacterales bacterium | reverse complement strand
CGTTTGCAGGTGCGCATTCTAGGTCCCCATGTGGTATACACAGGCAAGCCAGCAGCACAAATCAGGGCGGCCTTGTATAATGGGAACAACACTTTCACTCCGAAATCTGCGGCGACCTTGCAAGCCGAGGTTACCTTTACTGCTCCTGGGCAAGCGGCATCGACTAGTGAGGTAGACTTGACGCAACAAAATGGACAGGACAGCTTCATTGGTAACGCACCCATCTATAACACACCTGGTGCCTTACAGATTGTGGTCAAGGCGAACTACAAGGAGATTCATCAGCAGAGCAATACAGAGATAGTAAAGGTTGAGATACCCCCCTGCACAACACTCGATTGTTTCATAAAGCGTAATCTCGGCCTTCTCCTTGGCATAGCCATTTTGGCCATCTTGTTCATCGTCGCTTTGCTCTTTTGTCGAGTCCGGTGCAAGCAACTGGAGCCGTACGGTTACCTAGTGAATATACGTAATGGCAAGTCACTAGAATTAAGTACGCATCGTCCACTATCCGCACGCCTTTTTAAGAAATCGATGGTGACTATGCAAGAACTGGAAGGCCATCCGGACGCATCAGCGGTGGATGCATTAATAACTGAATCTCTAGGCTTTGTAGCCACTTATAACAGTGATACGCCTAAAAACGATGATACACCTGACAGCGGTATATCATTATGCGCGTTACAAGAAAATTTATCACATATCAGTGTGCGTACTGCCCAAGGAAAAGTACAGAGCTTTAGTAAGCAGCAACGCCAGATACCGTTAGGCTATCACAGCGAAATACTCAAGAATGATAGAACGGAGGTCATCTTCCAGATCACAGAGCCAGATAACCTGAAGGGGATGCATACTTGAAGTATTACTTTCTGGATTTGCGCTTATTATCTGTTTAAATTAGCTGATGGTTCGCGATTTCCGTCTAGAGAATGAACCAAGTGAGAGTTAGCACGCTGCATTTCAAATAATGTGGCATGAGGAGGGACAATGGTATGGAACAAAAACTCCTTATTGTGGCGTTAGGTACGACTGGTGGGGAGGTGGGATTGATATTTAAACAGCAGGTAGCTCAGAGAACTGCCAAGGACTTTTATTACAAAATGCTGTGTCTGGATACCTCCGATCAGCTCCGCAAGAGTGGGAGGCTGGCCCCTCACGAGTTTGTTCATCTTGCTACTGACGGGCGTTCTATGCACACTATTCTGGCCAAAAGCGAGAGAGTAGCCCCGAAACTCCATGAGATGCTCTATCCTCAATTCCCACCGCCACCACCGTCAGGACAGGGAGCAGGCAATATTCGCTACTCAGCAGCTACGCTTCTGGCATTGCCAGCACTTCAAAACAGCATACGGGGCAATCTGAGTACGCTGATTGGCCAGCTTGCCGACATGGGAGAGACAAGAAGTCGGGACATCTCTTTTGTCATTGTGATTAGCGCAGCTGGTGCAACCGGTAGTGGTGCGCTTTCTTTGCTTATCCCACTCATGCTTGAAGCAATAAATAATGCTGGTATTGCTAAGCCAAACATTGATGTAATTATCCTCCATCCTGTTCTTAGTGTCTCGAATCCCTTGCTGCTCGCCAATGCCGAGGCCCTCTATATCGAGCTGGCAGCCACGCAAAATGACGTTGTGCATAACAGCTATACTGGTCGCAAGATCATTCTGGGGAGCGGAGGGCAGGCTCATACTATCACCAGATTAGAAGAATTAGAGAGAACAGCAGCCACCCTCATTTGTCTCACGACAGATGCCCACTACGGGGTGACCCAATCCTACTGGGATAGCTTGCCTAACAGATGGGTACTTCGTGGGTTGGAAATACAGACGTTATTGCCTACACATCTTTCTTCAGCAACGTCTGTCACGATCGGCTTGGCAAACCTGGGCAAGCAGGTCATCGAAGTAGATACTGCCAAGCTGGTCTATCGCTTGATTTATGGTGTGCGGAATCAAGAACAGATGCCCACACATGTGAATACCTTGCTCAGTGATCTCAATAGCTTCCAAGGTCGTGATGTCGATGCCTCCTATCAACTGTTGCTAGAGAGCTTTACAACTGCTCTTCGCAATAGACTGGGGAGTAATACCCTGAATCCTGCAACCTTGACAAGAGTCAACAATGCGCAAAAAGCCGAGAGGATACGCAGCCAGTACTACAGTGACCTTGACTTGATCGAACGAGAAAAGTCGAAGATACTGCCTCAAGCACAGGAAAGGTTCAGAGAGTGGAAAAGGAGGCTCAACGAAGAGAGAAGACAATATCTTCTGACGGACCGCTCCGTTATCCAACTTCTCAGGGATGACCAAGAGAGGCTCAACCGCATTAGGAACTTACAGGCTGCGGCCAGCAGAGTGCAAGTGAGCCCACCATTCTCAGAAAAGCAGCTTCATCAAATGTTGCATGATGTTGCACGTGGCAGAGCACAAGCCATTCCAAGTTCCATCGCTGCCGTCCAACAAAATCTGGCAAGTAAATGTAAAGCAGAAACTGTGCAGACAGCGATCATGTTTCTTAACAGCCTCGCAGCTGAGTGCCAAGAGGCAATTCAACACGTGAATACCTTCATCCAGGAGGCAAACGAGCGGTTTAGAAATAAACCTGGATGGAACACCAACGACTCGACATTGCAGGTACACAATGATCACTCACTCTACATTTCTGCGCTTTCTAGTAAAGCAGACATAGAACAATACTACAACCACGTAAGCATTTTTGCTCAGAGTAACATGCAACAAGGCCGCTTTAGTGAGACAGATGATATACAAATTGATCCACTGGCGAGCTTTCGCACGATGTTGGAGGAGCAAGACCTAGTCAAATATTTCTTTGATGGCAATTCCACCAGGATCTTGACCGCAATTGAGCAACATGTTGAGGAGAGCGTGAGGAACCAATTGGATCGCTATCCCTTGATGAAGATTTTCGAATCCATGCGTCCTGCTGTTTTACATGATTGCCTCTCCCAGGCGTTTGGGCGTGCGCAGTCACTGATGCCCTTTGATCAAGGCTTTGCTTCTGGCAGTGTTGAAGAATGCTATGTTACAGCCTTCTGGAGTAATGAGAAGCAACATAACAGGCTCAAAGATGCACTAAGCCAGATCTCTCAAAACGCAATACTCATCAAATCAGACAATCCCACTGAGATTATCGTTTTCTACCTGATCGATGGCCTAGCGATGAGTGCGATCAACGAACTGACTGGCCGTTGTCTAGATCACTTCTTGGAACTACGAGGGCAGTGGATGGAACTGCGAAGGCAGTGGACGCTCTATAACAGGAACCTGACACAGCATGGCAATATGGGAGGTATTCCAATTTATAGCGGCTATAACCTCGAAATATCAGTAATACAGCAAGATATTGTTAGACGTTTATACGAAGTCAAAGATCGTAGTGTTGGAAATTACACTCCATCCCAAATTCCAGAATTGGCTGCTCCTCATCCTTCCAATGAAGCGCAGAATGGATCAGGTGGTATACATGAGCCAATGGACAAATTTACTGAACAAACGGCAAAGGAGCAAAATCCATCGGCATCAAACTAGCATAGCATAGCGGCAAAAACGTCTAGACAGCTTATAGCAGCATAGGCATAAGGAGAGAAATATGATACAAGCTTCATCGCCCTTTGAAAGATTGCCATTGCCAACAGCAGCGCTGGTTATAGATGTAAGAGGTGATGGTGGTAATTCAGATGACAATTATATCCTGAGTACCTTGAAATACGAGATTGGTACATTGTGCCAAGAGATGTGCATAGAGCGCATCAATCAATGGCGCTTTTTGACCTCTATTATCGACTATATGTCAATTGGCAAGCTTAGCAGTAGTGAGCTGCAAAATTATCGCGAACCGTATAAGGCTCAGACAAAGGGAGAAAATAATGTCTATTCAAGCAATACAAGTATTACACCAGAAGCTCCTGTCTCCAGTAATAATAATCCGCGCCGTACGAAAACTCTCATGGGATCGGTGAAGACACAGTCAGCATCACCGCATCATTTCTTTCGCAACTCGCCACAGCGGCGCAGCCTAGATGAAATCCCCGAAGGGAACTTTAAGAACAGTCTCCGCAAAATTCTCTCCACCTGTGACATTTTACGCACCAAACGGGTCAACGCTACGATTGATCTGGGTCCACAAGGTAGCCCTGGGCTAACACGCTCAGGAGAAGGTACAGTACGCCTCATCTTTATAGCCGATGCACAGAGTGAGGACTCGTTAGCAACTGCTGCAACTTACGCTGCCTACTTGCGACGGGAAACACTCTTTCAAGGTATCTCTGAGCTACAGATACTTCTGAGTGTCACAGTTATCTGCCTCAATCATGACAATCGTGGCGAAGCACCAAGAATGCTTATTGAAGCTTTAAGTTGGGGCAATGATATAACCTGGCCCCATATCGACTCGTGCATTCTGACCGAGACCTATAGTGAACACGGTGCCAAAATTTCCCCTGAGGAGCAGGAAGAGCATATTGAATTTCTTCTGTATGTTCTCCTTATCACCGATCCCTCTCAATTACGCATCGATATTCATTCGCCAGATATAACAGCCCTCATGCAAGAGAGCGTCAAATGCCGTATGTTACCTGTTGAAAAGTGCTTTAGCATCGGTATTTCCTCTTTTACGTACTCTGTACGTTGGGGTCGCCATCTGCTCAACAGCAGTTTTACCGAACATCTCGCTCAAGTCCTGACCGATCGGCCACAGTCGCTTCCCTCTGGCAACAAAGTAGCGGCCCAGAGGTGGTTTGACGATCAACTTGCTACTGTGGAGAATGCTATTCCTGCCCTAGTCGCGGGTAATATGCCTGAACTCAATGCAATTACCAAGGCTGAGGCCGTAGTCAAACCCGCTAATGCTATTTTTCCTTCACGTAGCTTGAGTGTTCGTATTGGCAAACGTTCTCTCCAAGCACTCGATCAGTATGCCAGTGATTTAGAGGAAACGTATACCACCTCAACACCCAGTTTACAGGATGCTGTGAATCGGAAACCAACCATTCCTGAATACGTTGCTCGCTGGCAAGGTGACGCTGGTAGCCCATTGATGAGAGTGCTGACCAATGCTTATCGTGTCCTAATTGACCAGCGTTTCTTTGATAAAAGTAGTAGTAAAGGGGCCATCTCACGCGCTCAGCAACAGTTGAAAGATCTAGCAGCAGTTATAGCCGAACGGCAAGCGCAACACCAGGGACATGTCATTGATCCAGCCGTGCAACGTGACAATTTGCACAAACAATACGAAACAGAGCGTCAATCTTTGGAGGATCTCAACAAGCAATTCCCATTACTGGGTAAACGCTTCAAAGGGATTATTGCGACCCTTTCTCTGCTGCTCTGGTTTTTTATCATCCTAGTTGCCAGTCTAGCGGGTATGGCGTGGCTACACAATCTCGTTTTCTTACACGCCGAGCCCATCTTGACCTTATTCGATCAGGAGATATTTGGCCTCTTTAATGTATTCAATTTAATTACAGTTGTGGTCGTCCTGGCACTGCTTACTATGACGGTGTACACTTGTATCCGTACACTGTTTGATGCCAAGGTATCCTCTATGAGAGTAGAGACAGCATTACTCATCTCGCTAGGTATCTTTTCTCTCTTTGGCCTGATCGTAAGCTTCTCACTCACCAATCTAGTAGGTGATACCGTGGCGCTAGGTCTCATTAGCTGGCTTGCCCCATTGCCTTACATCAGTATCCTGACGTTCCTGATCGGCATTATTGTCGTGGTCGTCGAGCTTGGCTACTTCCTGAAATGGCACGGCGATATGGTGAGGGAACGCAATAGGATCGTTGAGGACTTGAGTTGCCACCATAAGGAAGCTATCGAGACCATACGCCAGCACCTCGCTGAAACATTTCTGATTTCTTTGTTTCAAAGGGCTGCCCTCATAGATGAGACAGGCAAAAAGGAGGGGCGCTACTTCACTGCGATTGAACAACTTCATCTTCACCTACGCGCAGTGCAAGAACAAGCAAAAAGAAGATACCAGATGATTGATCAACATCTGCAGCGCATCACAGAAAATCAGACACAGGGTCCAGCTTCATCAAAGCTCTACCTACGTGAAGAACTCTTGGATATTACAGCGCTAACCAGTCGGCTCGTAACATTGGAAGATGGTATGCACACCCAACCATACTTCATCGAGCTAACTGAGCTGCTTTTGCGTTCGCTCAGTGCAGAGGCAACCGACATGATTATTCGTGATGTCGAGCAACGTCCTTATCCAACCAGTACCTTCCTGATGGATAATGATCAGCACGAGGCACATCTTCTCTTCTCACTCATAGCAGCTGAGGCTCTTGAACTATCCATCGAGCAACCTCCATTAACACTGCCCAGTACAGACCTATTGGAAAGCAGATACAAAGCTCTTGACTATCACTATCAACACACAGCCATAGGTGATCTCATTAGTCAGTTAAAGAGCAGGATTGCAGTCCACTTGAGCAAGAATAAGAAGCAAACGCAGGATAAGGCTGATACCGAGCTAGCTACAGCCGCGCTTGCCGCCTGGACACAGGTTTTCTGGGAGCGTGATAAGCAGCTTCAAGATGTGTTGACTCAGGAAGGTGTCTTGGCACGGATGATGCGCAAGAATTATTCCCCCGAAACCATGCGTGCCAAATTTATTATCCGTGTTGCACCGCTCAACCGTTCCCTCTATATTGGGCAACAGACCGATACCTATCTGGTTACCTTCCCCGCGAATAGAGGGAGCAAGCTACTACGTGAGTTAGACATGGCATACATCCCTGTCAAATTCCCGGACGAGGAACTTTTGGCTCTGTTGTCTCTCTCGCACTATGTGTCCATGCCCTACAAAATTGAAGAGGAACCTGTAGCCCAAGCACAACTTGAGTCTGCATCTTCGACAAACAATAATGATAGCACAACTGATGGAGCTGAGAGTGATACAACTCATTAAGAAAGCGGTGAGCAGCAAACGCTCTTCATTGAGGAAAACCTCTTTTGAGCAGGGTGTTGAGAGATTTTTTTGCAGTGGTCAGTCAACCATCTTGGTTGAGAAAGTTGCTGAGGCATATCTTACAGTTTAATATGATCACTCTCATTAGCTGGTCTGAACTGCTCTCCGTTATTAATGAATACGGCAATTTGCTCCTGATCCGGCAGGTGGATATGAA
>CBJMBI010000193.1:0-7178 GCA_966427955.1 uncultured Ktedonobacterales bacterium | reverse complement strand
TGAGCTACACCCCTAGGGCTATTTACTTTTGAACCAACTTTTGCCGAATTTGCAAAAGTGGCGGAGAGGGAGAGATTCGAACTCTCGGAAGAGTTTCCCCTTCAGCGGTTTAGCAAACCGCCGCACTAGGCCACTATGCGACCTCTCCTTGAATTGCCTTGTAGCGTCGTTCTACGCTATTTTGGCCTCCGGTTAATGAGACTATAAACCGCGATAACCGCTATGCCATGTCCCCCAACCGCTGCATTTAGAATACCAGAAACAAACCGCATCTGTCAAGTAGTTTGCACAGTGTTTTTTTCTAGTGCTGCCGATAAATAAACGGCTCTCGCTCTTGACAAGAGAATAACAAAATGCTATATAAATATAGCAAATAGCTATGATGGAGAGTGAAGATGAATCTAGCGGAGAAAATTAAACATTTGCGTGAGATTGAAGGAGACTTACGAGGACTAAACCGACCTATGACTCAAATGGAAGTTGTCCAAGCCATGCAAGAAGAGTTGGGCGAAAGTCTTAGTCAAGCGTATCTCTCTCAACTGGAAAGCGCAAAACGCCTTCATTTGACTGCATCAAGTCGCAGCTTGTTGGCACGCTTCTTCAAAGTTCATCCTGGCTACTTGGTTAGTGATCCGCCAGACTATAGCACGGACTTGCTGGCTGACATTGAACAAGTTACAGATCGGCTCAAGACATGGCTCATTGCCAATGCCGTGGAATGGCGCTCGGAGCCTGCACTCCACGATCTGTTAGAGTCTTTGGCCAATGCCAGAGACCCACGTCGCTATCTTGAATGTTTTCGTAGCTTAATACAGTTGCCTGTAGAAGAACTCGAAGCTATTGTTAACGCATCAACGAAGGCAAAAGATGTCGATGATGTCACATCAGATCATCTATTGTAATTTCACAGTTCTCTCTCGTTTCTTTTAGTGGGATATTGCTTGTGTAAAGTTTGATATACGCTTGTTAGAGATCTCTAATCTCTCGCAAGATCCCGGTTATCAACTGGAAAAAGGAGGCAAGAGTTCCTGTCAAGATTGAAAGATGGTTAACTGATCCATTTTTGTGAATGTTTATCGGCTGTTTCTTGAGAGGCTCATTCGAGGTAAAACATGGCAACAGATCCACTTTCGCTAGCGTTTATCGGCTGTTTCCTTATTGGGTTACTCTTTCTACTGATCACCTCTTTTACGGGACACCATGCTATCCATCATGTCAGTGGTGCAGGGCATCTACATTCGCTCCATCCAAGCGGACATGTCGGAACAACTAGCAACAGTCCCCATACTGGACATAGCGCCGTGCAAGCACAGCAAAATACGCGCTTCCGACAAACCAGCAGCTTTTGGTTGCTTAGCTACCTTAATCCTATGGCTCTTGCTCTCTTCCTGCTCGGCTTTGGCTTCCTTGGCTACATCTTCCACCACACAATGGCTTCTCTTGCCCTCCAGTTCACTTTTGCAATAGCTAGTGTGGGAGGCATTCTTCTTGCGCTTGTCTTTCTTGTCTTGCTTAGTCATATCTTCGGCGATAGCGAGAGCACTACCGTGCAAGATGTATCAGATCGCACAGGCTTATTAGGGAAGGTAAGCATGACCATTCCAGAGAATGGTCTTGGCGAAATTACTTATCTCTCTCCCGGTGGCATGCGTAAGAGTATTCCAGCACGCAGTCTAGACGGACAACGACTAGAACGCGATCAAGAAGTTGTTGTCGTCAACTACCAAAATGGCATTGCTGAGGTTGATCCTTGGGAACACTTTACTAATCAGGCAAACATAGATGGCATTGGAGGATCTTAAACCTTATACAACAAGCATTACTTAAAAATCAGGCAACACTGATGGAGTGTCTATTACACGAAACATCATCCCAAAGGAGTGAAATACTATGCTTCTACTCATCCCGTTAGGAATTGTTGGTCTCCTCATCATATTCTTTGTATGTTTTCGCATCTATGGTAATCTCCTGCGTAAAGTTGGACCCAACCAAGCCTTGATTGTCTATGGCAAAGGAGGCACAAAGGTTATCACAGGAGGCGCAGAATTTGTTATTCCTCTCCTCCAACGGGCTCAGGAGTTCTCTCTTGAATTGATGTCTTTTGACGTTGCTCCACGGCAGTCCCTTTATACTAGCCAAGGAGTGGCTGTCAATGTTGAGGCTGTCACTCAGATTAAAGTGCGCTCAGATGAACAAAGCATCAAGACTGCTGCCGAGCAGTTCTTAAACAAAAGTCAGGATGAACGCGAAAACCTGATCCGTCTGGTAATGGAAGGTCACTTGCGCGGTATCGTCGGTCAGCTTACTGTGGAAGATCTTGTGAAGGACCCAGAGAGCGTGGGCGCAAAGATGCTTCGAACCGTCACTCCCGATATGCAGAAAATGGGCTTAGAAGTGATCTCTTTCACCATTAAGGATGTCCGCGACGAGAACGATTATATTACTAATATGGGCCGTCCACAGATTGTGGAAATTCGTAAGCAAGCCGATATTGCTGCTGCTCTGAGCCAACGTGATACCCAGATCCAGCAAGCCAACGCCGCCCGTGAGGCCGCCATAGCTCGTGCCAAAGCTGACCAAGAACGTGTGAAGGCCGAAGCAGAATCTCAGGCCCTACAGGCTGAAGCCCAACGCAATTTGGCCCTCAAGAAAGCCGCATTTGATGCCGAGGTAAAAAAGCAGCAGGCAACCGCTGATAAGGCCTATGACATTCAGGCCAATGTAACTCAACAGCAAGTAATTGCTGAATCTGTCCGTGTTACTGAAGTTGAAAAGAATGCCCAGATTAAAGTGCAACAGGCTGAAATACAGCGCCGCGAGTTAGAGTTGCAAGCGACTATTCAGAAAGCTGCTGAGGCCGAACGCCGCCGCATCGAGACAGTCGCTGAGGCCGAACGTCAGCGTTTAATTTATGAAGCACAAGGTCAAGCTGATGCTACTAGAGCACGCGGTCTTGGTGAAGCCGAAGCAGCAAGGGCACGCGGTCTCGCCGAGGCCGAAATCATTAAAGCACGCGGTCTCGCTGAAGCTGAAGTAATCCTCGCTAAAGGTCAAGCCGAAGCGGAAGCTATGAAAATCAAAGCAGCTGCATTCCATGAATACAATCAAGCCGCTGTACTTGATAAGTTGCTCACCAATATGCCAGAGGTAGTTCGTGCAATTGCAGAACCCTTGTCCAAAGTCAATGATATCAGGATTGTCTCGACTGGCTCTAGCGGAAAAGGCGATGGTCTTGGTGCCAGTCGGCTAACCAGCGATATCACAAACATAGCCGCTCAGGTGCCTGCCCTCTTTGAACTGCTCAGTGGAACAAACATAAGCGATCTGATGAAGCGTGTGCCAGGTTTGTCAGGACAGGAAGTCGAAGGCAGTACAAGCTCCGATGGAGCGAAGACAAACAGTACAGTTAGTTCAACTAACCAAGCTAGTCAAAACAAGTAGTTCATAGAGACATGTATCCTTAAGTTAGTGGGGTTCCAGGGGCTACTAGCCTCTGGGCTTCCCATTAACATTGGAAGCCGATAACTTGTAACTAGAGAACAAAAACTATTACACTATGTAGGACTAGCTTATGAATTTACTGGAACGAGTCATCACCTTACTACAACTGCATCTCAACAGCGTCGTCGAGAAATCCGACGATCCAGAAAAGGTTTTGCGTCAGCTCGACCTCGATATGCGCAATCAATTAGTGCAGGTCAAAACTCAGGTTGCAACAGCTGTGGCAGAGGCGTATCAACTCCAAAAGCGTAGCCAGGAGAGAAAAATCGAGGCTGAGAAGTGGCTAAGAAAGGCGGAATCAGCAGCTCAGCAAGGTAATGACAATCTTGCTCGTCAAGCACTTATCCGCCATAATGACATTAACAAACAAATACAACGCTATCAAGAACAGAAGAGAGAGCAGGATCAATTGGTTGCAACAATGCGCAATATACTGCATCAGCTCGAAGCAAAAATTACTGAGGTCGAAACCACCATTGATCTGCTCGCTACACGGAAACGGAATGCACTCATCCAGCAACGCGTTTTTGAAGCCCTCAATAAATCCGCAGGAGGAACAGAGGAACTCACAGGCCAAGAACCGTTCCTCTACGAAGAGCAACATGATACCAATGCCCTCTAATGTTCTTAATGGGGGAAAAGGATGGCAAAAAGAACAATGATCGCCAGAGCAATAAACATTCCTAGAATAAAGGAAAATCCTTTATTTGGCTTTTGTTCTTCGCTAAGTTTTTCTTGTTCTTCACTCACTTTTTTGCTCTTTCTAGACTAGCGCAAAGCAGCGCTAATAGCTCCTTCAACGTTAGCCATCACTTCTAGACTCTCTGTAGGACTGGCCTCCCGTGTCGTCATTACTACTAGAAAAGCTTTCTTATCTGCATCCACTACGCGCATCAGGATATGACGTGTAGAACTAGTAATGATAGTCTCCTCATAGTCATCCTTTTCCAAATGGCCAAGCGCCTGCAAGGCATTTCTCTGGATGATGCCACAGCACCTGCACATGCTCGAAACATCCATATCATCTACCGCTACCTGAGCTACAGGATACCCATCGATAGTTACAACAGCCGCTGCAATGAAGCCAACAATCGAGTAACCCAGCGTTTGCAAGGCCGAAACCAGAGCGGCATAGTTTCGTCTAGCAGCCATACGCTGCGCCTTGAGCGATGATGTAGACAACAGTGGATTGCCATCCTGTAAGGAAGCTAAGAAGCCATTCCCTGAAGAACCGCCATTGGCTAGTGAACCATTCTGTCCCCCATACACTCCATTATTACTAGCAGGGTGCGATCCAGACCGCTCTACGCACTCAGATTCCCATAAGACCGGCGTTAATGGTGGTTGCTCTATCGTTTGCCATGATGATAACTCTAGACTTGGCCAAGATGGAGAGATAGGCAAGGAAGCATTGGGTTCATACACTGGCAATGGTTGCGAAACCTCTGACCTAGGCCTCTCAATAGTGGATTGCCATTCTGATGGTATAGACGTTGTTGAGATCTCAGGACTTGAGAACGCTGGTGGTTGCACAACTGGTAGGCTCTGGGATGTTGGTTGATCTGTTAGCCACGAAGGCAACTCGACAAGAGATTTAGCCTGCCCATCAGACTCGTCGTTAAATTTTGCCTCCCTAGTGCTATTTATCAGTGCATCCGTGGCGGATGTAGGAACAGCCAAGGCATCAAGGCTTGAACCTACATCATTGCGCACACGCTCCATCTGACCCGTACGCTGCCACCATTCTTTGACAAGATCATTGGTCTGATTTTCTATGACTTCAGGATGGCCAATGGATAGCAGCAAGTCTTCGGAAACATTCTGCACTGGTGTAACCAACGCTTGTAGTTGCTCTTCCGGTGAGAAAATGAAAGGACGATCATCTATATCTTCGACAGAGAAGGCTACAATAGCACTTGGAGTAAACTCTTCCTGTTCTCCCCCCTGTTGCTGCCTGTCAGCATACTTGGAGCGATATTGCAGTGCCTGAAAAATGAGACGTGAAAGTGGTTGCGTGACATTTGCAACAACCTGCTCATTCAAGAACTGTTGGGTCACTGTGCCATTTTTATGTGCCGCCAAGGCAAAAAAGGCCTCATCTCCACGCAATACACCATACTCAGCCCAGATCAATTCACCATTTTGAAAACCTAAGGTACCATGTTCTTCGAGCCCAGTATTTATGAGCAGTGTTATGTCCTTCCGACTCATATTGATAATCTGAATAACATCCAGCAAGTCAAATGAGTCCAAGCTTGCAGTAAAGCCGGAGTTTTGCGACAGACGACGTAATTCTTCCTTGAGCACACGGAAGTCTAAAGGCTTCTCTAGATAACTAACAGCTCCAGTTTCTAAGGCTTGGGCACGCAACTCAGGTGAGTTGGCAGCTCCAATCGTGATCATATGCATATTAGGACGATAAGCACGAAGCCATTGCAGCAATTCAAGACTACTATCTTCAGAAGTTTTAAGATCATATATGACTATATCAAATTCTTCTGACCAGAGAACATAAATAGCATCAGCCTCACGTGTCACCCCTTGAACACTATAACCATCCTTACGAAGAGCATTAACTAAATTCTGGTTGAGAATTTCTTCATCCTCAACTACACAAATGCGCCAGACATCAGACATTGTTACTACCACCTGAAACAGACTCGGCTGTTTCACCATGTCAGCCCAAGATGCCCCTGTCAATTGCTGCCGGGGAGGAATGGGCATTCCTTTATACGGCATGGGGTTCCTGACATCCCTATGTAGCTTACGTTGACGACGTTTTGCAAAGATGCAGAACGAGTCTTCTCTACTACTTGGTTTTCTAATTCGCTGAAGAGTGTATCACGCTGCTCTATCTCTGGCAAGATTTTACAAATCGGTACCACTCCATAAATTAATTGTTGTGTTGAAACCCTCTTTTAATAGGAAGACATCTAACCGCAATACCGAGTATAATCTAGACAGCCTAGACATTTTCATTAAGCTAGAATAATCCAAGTCAAATAAGGAGTTGTAATTTTTATGGCGTTACATGAGACTCAACAAGATGTGTGGAAAAGGCTTGTAGGTGAGGCTGCAGCCAAACTGGTTGAGGATGGTATGCTGATAGGGCTGGGCTCTGGATCAACTGCCAGCGCTTTTATCCGGGCATTGGGCCAGCGAGTACAAGCCGGTTTGAAGATTGCTGGAGCAGTTGCTAGTTCACAAGCTTCATATGACCTGGCAATTAGTCTTGGTATCCCCTGCAGCAATCTCGATACCTATTCTGACCTTGATCTCTATATCGATGGAGCTGATGAAATTGATCCCAATCTACAGTTGATTAAAGGAGCAGGTGGCGCACATCTCCATGAGAAGGTTGTTGCAACGATCTCCCGCCGCTTCATTGTGATTGGAGACATTACTAAACAAGTCACACATTTGGGACAGCGTTTTCCTGTGCCCATCGAAACGATCCCTTTTGCGCTTACACCCGTGCGACGGCAACTAGAAGCTCTGGGAGCCCAGGTAAAGTTGCGAGAGAAAAATGGAGCAACTTTTGTTACAGAGAGTCATAACTTTATCCTCGACTGTACTTTTCCAGGAGGCATTAGTGACGCTCCCCGCTTAGATGCACAACTTCATAGGATCGTTGGCGTTGTCGAGACAGGGCTATTCTTGAATATGGCACAACAAGC
>CBJMBI010000192.1:0-7196 GCA_966427955.1 uncultured Ktedonobacterales bacterium | reverse complement strand
TTAGTAGTCGTCAAGAATCCAATCCCCTATTAAGGAGCAATCAGAAGCGAAGCGGCATTTCGTTCCTGCAATTAATCGCAGGGTTTGTTTGTCGTTTCTCTGTGAAAGGAAACATGACCAGACAATTCAATAATCAATCGCAAAATGGCTCGCGCCCACCATCTCGCAACGTATCCTCCAACAGATATCCGGGAGAGCAATATTCACGTCCTGCACGACCTCGTCTCAGTCGAGCTATGGTAGATCGTGGCTGGGAAAATGGAACTCCACGGCACCATCCAGATTATCATCCCCAGAGCAGTAATGGGCATGCCCCACGTAATAATGGGCGCAATAATCAGGAGAGAGGGTATTCCTCGTATAATGGTCCTGTTGGCAGTAGAACGGATGGCAATCGCCAGCCCGACTACAGGAATCAGACTCAACGCTTCGAGCCTGTATCTGAAAGCCACTCTACCTCTCGTAGGCAGCCTCCTAACTCTAGAGGTTATAACAGTGAGAATCGCCAGGGTGGCCAATCGTATGGTTACAACAACCGTCGGGGACAAAACAACCAAAGGCAACCACAGGGGCATGAATTTAACTTCCGTACCCAGGAACATGACCAGCAACGCTTCAATGATTACGGCTACAATCGCCGACAACCAGATCGGGAACATGTCAATGGCTATGGGAACAACCATCCACAACGTGGTCCCGAACGCCATAAACGGGGGTACAAGGGCTTCAATGAAAGGTCAATGAATGGCGATCAGGAGCAGAGAAATCTGCACCCACGTCTCCAGAGTCGGCCAGCAACGTTTCAACGACGGCAAGAGGGTCACAGATCACAGGAAAGTCAGCCCTATGCGCCGTACAGAGAACAATTTGAAGGCGATTATGAACAATTTGGCTATGATACTCCTGCCCAAGCCGAAGCCGCTGCAAGAAAGCCTTTCCGAGGCAATCGGTCTGGCCGTTCTGGGCAATACCAGAACAGTTATACCCGTAAGGGGCCACGACTAGTGTCTCACAAGGATGACGAGTTTCGTGCAGCTATCAACAAAGATGCAGAAGAATTGGTCAACCGAGTTCACTCATCACCAGAGAAGCAGAGTCCAGCTCATGGGGAGGTTGCAGCACCGCCACAAACCGTGACAGACAATGAGAGTAGTGAAGACCTACCGCCGGTTTTTTCAAACGAGGAAGCGAAACCATCTCCTGCTAAGAAACAAACCAAACGTGCTGTAAACGCAAAAGAAACTAAGAAGTCTGAAGTTGCGCCGCCTCTTTCTAAAGGTCCGCGGCCTTCTCAGCGAGGCTACAAGTGGCCAACACCATGAACTGGTCCTCGTAAGATTTGACAATAGTGTTGGGACACTATTCATGACAGAACTTTGGCCAGGAAAGTCCCTCGGTTTTAACCAGGGAATGAACTGGCCTACCTTTTTGGGAAGGAGCTGTGAAGGATACTCTTCAAATTCGGCTCTCTCCTACAAGCCCGAAAGTCTAGCATAGTCTAGATTTGAGGAACTATAATTGGTAGAGAGGATAGTTACAGACCAGATAAGAGAAAAAGCTAGAATCTGGTATATGTAGCTGTCATTGCAATTGTCAGAGTGATCACTTTTCTCTTCCAGAAGAGATGTAGGATGAAAAATGTCGATGAATACAGCGGCTGCATTGAGCCGACTATTTGCTAGTATCCAAGCAGACCTTGATCAGGTGGATGCAACATTCCAGGAGCGAGCAACGTCTGGACTCACAATTCTCAATTCTGCGTCCATGTATGCACTTGGGTCTCAGGGAAAACGACTGCGCACAGCTATTACCCTTCTTTCAGCAAAACTCAATAAATATTGTTTTGAAAAACTTCTCCTCTTGAGTGTTGCCTTTGAGATGGTGCATCTGGCAACACTGATCCATGATGATATTGTTGATGAGGCAACTACTCGTCGTGGCAAGCCAACAGTCAATGCTCTTTGGGGCGATAAGATAGCCATTCTTCTTGGAGACTACTACTTTGCCAAAACTGCTGGCTTGATCGCTGATATAGAAGATAGCCGTATCGATCATCTCTTCTCTGATACCGTTGCTACTGTTTGTGAAGGAACCATTCTAGAAATGAGCACTGCAGGATGTATTGACTTAACAGTAGAAGCTTATTACGAAAAAATTAAACACAAAACGGCCTATCTCATCGCCGCATGTTCTAAGGGAGGAGCTATCCTTAGCCAGGCTGCTGATGAAGAGATTGAACTTTTGACCAACTATGGAATGAATCTCGGTATTGCCTTCCAGATCATCGATGATATTCTTGATTACACTCAGGATCAATCGACTATTGGTAAACCGGCTGGCAATGATCTACGTCAGGGAATGGTTACCTTGCCTCTCATTTATACCTTGCAGGACAATGGTTCTCAGCATGAGATTCGTGATCTGCTTAATAGCTCAGTTAAAAGAGAAGAAGATATACAAGAAATAGTCAACTGGGTAACCAGTAGTGATGGAATCCAACGAGCTATTGAGGATGCTCATCTCTATGCCAGTAAGGCTCGTGATGCACTATACCAATTCCCTGCTTCTTCAGATCGTGATATACTTGATGAACTAATCAATTTTGTGGTTGCGCGCAACCGCTAGTAACAGCGATGTGTATTATATGACAACAAAGATCTCTCTAGAAGAGCGATTTCGTGAAACAGGCGGCAAACGTTCCTATGTGCAGCGCCTCTTCGGTCGCATCGCTCGTATCTATGATTTGATGAATCGGCTGATGAGTCTTGGCCTTGATCGCTACTGGCGGGCACGCGCAGCTCGCTATCTGGCTCTTGCAACAGGAGAAACAGCACTCGATCTGGGAACAGGTACAGCAGATCTTGCAATTACAGTGATTCGCAATTCAGGGCCAGGAACACGAGTAATCGGCATGGATATTACTCCAGAGATGCTCGAACAGGCACGGCTCAAAATAGCACATTTAGGTTTACAAGATCGTATTGAGCTGCATATCGGAGATGCAGAGCATATCTCCTTGCCTGATAACAGTGTTGATGGTTGCTGTTCTGCTTTTACGGTGCGTAACCTTACAGATATCAAGCAAGGCTTCCGTGAAATGCTGCGTGTTGTTCGTCCTGGTGGACGTGTGGTCTGTCTAGAGATCAGTCATCCTCCGGGCAAAATCTTTGGTGCACTATTCTATTTCTACTTTTACAAGCTTGCGCCGCTATTTGGTACAATTATTGGTAAGGCATTTGAAGAGTATAACTACTTGCCAAATTCGCTCACGACATTCCCAGATGCTCCCAAGCTAAAAGCCATTATGGAGGACGCTGGTTGGAATGATGTTCGCTTTTACCGCCTCTGTCGTGGTATTGTAGCTCTGCACGTTGGTACCAAAGCCCTATAACCATGTTCGCCATTAGAGCTGGTACACAAGTTGAAATGTTGAACTTTGTCGTATGCCTCAGATATAATGCTCTGGAAACACTTCTTGCTTGCTAGGGAGAATTGTCTCGTCGCCAGGATGTCTGGTGCAAGGAGGCAATTTTTCTGCTAGTAAAGGCAAGATTTTTTCTAGGAAAGAAGGTCGAGGTAACGCGAGTGATCACATTTGATAAACGTAGCTTTTTGTCAGTAATTGCTCTTATCATGATGATGGTTGTCATCAGTGGTTGTGCAAATGGTACCAGTGCTCCCACTACTCAGGCTGCACCAACAGTTTCCTCTAGCAACAGCACTCAGGCTGCATCAACGGTTTCCTCTAGCGGCAGTACTCAGGCTGCATCAACGGTTTCCTCTAGCGGCAGTACTCAGGCTGCATCAACGGTTTCCTCTAGCGACAATGTGGTAGTAAAAACGGCTACTGCCATTGTTGGTCAAAAGTCAGAGACCATTCTGACAGATATCAATGGTAGGACTCTCTACTACTTTACGTCGGATGTTTTTCATCAGGTAGCTTGTACTGCTGGCTGTATTGATACTTGGCCTCCGCTCCTCTTTAAGGGGATAGGTTCAGTCAATGCTCAGACAAAGCTACCTGGAAACTTAATAACAGAGAATACTCCTAATGGCAATCAGGTAGTCTACAATGGCCATTATCTGTATACCTATGTTGGTGACTCTGCTCCTGGAGATACAAAAGGGGAGGGCATAGGCAATAAATGGTATGTAGCGACACCTAATCTGGCACAAAATCAGTCAAACAATCAAGCGGTGACGGGCTATTGATGCTCTTTCTACCAACAAGATTGAGCCATTGATATTCATCCCCATACCCTGAGACGTGTGAGATTCCTGCTTTTAGAGGATGGCAGAGGCCCGTTCGGTTCGACACGGGCTTTCTTTTGTCCGTTGAGCTCTTAGAGTTTCAATGGGAACCATTTCAATGGAGGAAGCACTTGTTCGGCTATCCTGAGATGGTCATAATATCCATGTTGCCAGTGGATGAGGCTAGAACGGACGAGGAAGATACTGACGCCGTCGACCTCAAATGGGCGTGAGAGCCAGCGTTGTCGCAGTAGTGGTGGTGTATGTCCTCGTGCAATCCAGCAGACAGCCGCCTCTTGCTCGTTGAAGAAAAACTGCGTTGGGGTATACTGAATCGTAGGCATCTGCTGGAAACGCTGTGTAAACCAAGATGTAATCTCATTGCGCCCCTTGCGAGCATGTCTCATTCCCGTATCGAACAATTCAGCATCTTCCACATAGAGTGTAACAATGCGCTCTACATCATGAGCATTGAAGGCAGCAATCCAGCTATTCACCAGTGCAGAAATCGCCGCACCGTTGGGAGAAGTTTCCTTTGGCTCATCGTTGTTGCTATTTGCTTGCAATTGTATTTCCTCCTTGTAGTTCTTTCCTCTATTGTGTAGATGATCACTCTTGATCCTTTCCCTAGAGTAGTATACTATGCTATGGTACTGTGATTACTATTTTTGCTGACCAAATAATAGTTGTTTTGGTGCATTACCTCGTTGTCATCGACCAGTAAGAGCAGAAGAAAGGAAAAGATTATAAGTACATCACTAACTCACCAACCTACTATCACACAGATCGGTACAGCAATCTTTCGAGCCGATGTCCAGTTTCTGGAAGAACGTTGGCAACGGGTATCTGTTGCTGGGGTTGATCTGCCCCTCATTGATCTTGGTGTAGGTGATCCTTTGGTCTTCGTGCCAATCCTTGAACATTTAGAGTTTGTCTATGCTCGTCAAATTCATCATTTCAGTCAATCAAGGCGCGTGATTCTCTACCGTCGCCATGAGTCACGCACACATTTTATAAGTATAACCGAGCGTGCTGAAGAACTGTGTCGAGTGCTCGATGCTTGTCAGATTGCTGCTGCCGATTTTGTAGGACATGGTGATGCTGCGATGGTGCTCTTCGAGTTTGCCTTGCGTTACCCCGAGCGTTGTCGCTCATTGACTATTATTGCGCAAGGAGCAGATTATCGCATCGCACCACATCCTTTAATCTGGCTTCTCCATGAGATCTTCCTTCGTCTTCCTGTCGAGCGTCTGATACCAGCTTCTTTAGTACGTCAGATAGTTATTCGCTATATCACCCATACTGAGCCACAGTTACTCTCTCAGAAGAGTGTTTCCAATATAACTGAACTTCCTCGGGAGTTCATCGAAGAGCAATTCCGCAAAATTGCTCTCTGGCCTGCTGTCTACCGCTATTCTGTGTTGCCTGTTATCCATAACTTTGACATCCGGACACGTCTCTCTGCCCTGACTATGCCTATCCTCTTGATCAATCGCCAGGATGATGTCCTTTCTCCAGAAGCCAAAACCGCTTGGTTGGCACAACACCTACCAAGATGCAGTGGGTACCATGTAGTTCCAGCACGCGAGCGTTTTTTTCTCTACTCACAAGCCGAGCTTGTTACTCCACTGATTGAGGATTTTCTAGCAGGACTTTAATGTTTTCCTGGCTATGGCTTCTGCTTGGTAGAGAGACGCTTTGCTAGTGAGGCAGAAGGGACACGGTACACATCTTCTGCCAATCTTAAGCGTTCGAGTAACCGGATGGTATAGCCATTGAGATCAAATTGCCACCAGTGAAGCCCATGAAAGGCTGAACGTGGAAAGGCATGATGATTATTGTGCCATCCTTCACCGAAGGTCAGTAGCCCAACAATCCACTCATTGCGGCTTTGATCATTCGTCTCGAACTCGCGTTTACCAAACATATGGCAGACGGAGTTAACACTCCAGGTAGTATGGTGCAGGAGAAAAATTCTTACAAGACCACCCCAGAGTAAACCAGGCCAACCAGCAACCAGAAATGGAATCAGCAATCCCAGCGCAACCCAGAGCCAGTAAGTGCGATTGGTAAAGATCACTATCTGATCCTCTAACAGATGTGGGCAGTACACCTTAGGATCAGCGTTGCTTACCCCGGCGTTGAAGAGCCAGCCAAGATGTGCATGTAAGAAGCCTTCAAGAGGGCTATGTGGATCACCCTCTCGATCAGCCTGTGCATGATGCTTGACGTGTGTTGCTGCCCACTCAAGTGAATTTCCCTGTAATGCCATGGAACCAAAGATCAGCAAAATACACTTGATAACCGGATGAGCCCGAAAGCTGCGGTGTGCCAGCATTCGATGATAGCCAACTCCTATGCCTAAGGTGGTGAGGGTGTACAGGATTGCTAGTAGGGCTAATTCAGGCCAGTGAACAGCACGTTCCCAGAGCAGTTTAATAGCCAGGGCAGTGGCAAGTAGAGGGATAACTACAACTAAAAGCACTATTGTTTTAAAAATAACTGGATTGTAAGGCATAGACCTTGTACTCATAAAACCTCCTAGTTGGCTGTCGCCTCTGTATCTAAATTCTACTCTTTGACGGCTTTGATTGCTAGCACCACGTTTGCACCGCCGACGCCGCGTCCTCCAACCAGCACGGTCGATTTTGAGAAGGGATGAGCCTCTTGTCGCACTAAGTTCAGCCGATAGTCGGGATTAAGTTCTTCACAATTGATTGTTGGTGGAACTAATCCATGACGAAATGCCATAAGTGCAGTGATAGCATCTATTGCTCCTGATGCTGCATAACTATGGCCCAGCATAGTGCGAGGAACACTGACAGGAAGCTGTTCAACATCGTTTCCAAAGACCAGATGTAATGCCTCAGCTTCTCCCTGATCAGCGGCTGGTAGAGCCCGTCCATCAAGGCTGAAGTAGCCAATATCTCGCGGACTTACATTTC
>CBJMBI010000191.1:0-7216 GCA_966427955.1 uncultured Ktedonobacterales bacterium | reverse complement strand
ATGTAATACTTATATATGACCTTCCGGTAGTAATAAAGAAATTTTGGGCGTTAAGGATGTCTGAGAGGCCAGAGTCCTTTCCTCTATAACTCCTGTTGAACATTAAATGTATAGTATCCATATAGATTAATATGTTCATGTCTGGCTGGTCCTGATATTACGACCTCGTAGCCATTTTCATCCTATTCGACAGAGAGCCAATCTTGCTGATCTCCTAGATAAAAAGAAGATCAAGGGGTTTCGCCAAACTCAAAACGAACAGATCTTGCGCCTTCATATGCCCTTTGAATTATGTTTGATTTATTGAAATAATAGGATTGTCGTTTTTGGAAGTTCTCTTCATCGGGCTCATCAGGCTCGATAAACCATCCTTTGCCATCTTTTACATAATTTACGAGACAATCAACGTCATGCGAGAAATCGCCAGGATAAATTCCCACATGTTTACAGGAAGCGCAACTCACCCATTTATGTTTACTCCTGCTGTCCGGCTCTTCAACAAACTGCAAGTGAAACCTCAATGGTAAAGCATTATTGTTAGTCATATTTGAATGCTTTAAGAATGTAGCAATTTCTCCCATCAGAACTTGTCTGAGTTCATTTTTTATTTCATCATATAGGTGCAGAACTTCGATTGTTTCTTCAATAGAAAGGAAATCATAGGGTGAGGAAGAGTTTTTGGTTTCATTTTCCCATAGACAACCTATTTTCATCTCTCCATTCAGGTTAGTTTCAAGCACGATGACACTTCGGTGTCAGAGAGAAGCATGAAAATGGGTGAGTCCTCCAATGATCAGGAAGCTCCAAACACGGTGAGATTCCTGAGCACGACTTCAACAGAAGGATTAGAATAGGGGAAGGTGGCAGTGAGAAGAGATCGTTGCGATTTGGTACATCCAAGTCCGTGTTTCAAGCTGATCCTGGCGCGTCCAGCAGAGCTGAGTGTCACCACGGGTTCGCCCGCGAGTACGTGTAGGAAACTTGTCAGTTTCAACGCGCCTCTTACCGCCACTCCTTTCATCGTCCTTTGCTAGTATAGCAGATAAGGAAAGGAGCCCGCAATGGCTCTTTCTGTGATGTATTGTTGTTGTGCCGGATTGGATGTGCATAAAGAGACCGTGGTCTCTTGCATCCTGCTCACAGCTCCTTCGGGCAAGGTGAGCAAGGAGATCCGCACGTTTGGGACGACCACACCAGACTTGCAGGCCTTGAACACTTGGCTCTGCCAACGAGGAGTCACCCACGTGGCCCTCGAGTCAACCGGGGTGTATTGGAGACCGGTGTTCAACGTGCTCGAAAGCAGCTTCGAGGTCATCCTGGTCAATGCTCAGCATATGAAGGCGGTACCGGGGCATAAAACCGATATCAAGGACAGCGAATGGATTGCTGATCTCTTGCGTCATGGCCTGCTCAAAGCCAGTTTTATTCCCCCAAAGCCCATTCGCGATTTGCGTGATTTGCTCCGCTTTCGTAAGAGCTTGGTGCAGCAGCGTGCCCAAGCCATCAATCGCGTGCAAAAAGTGTTGGAAACGGCCAACATCAAGCTCTCTTGCGTGGCGACTGATGTGCTGGGCAAGAGCGGACGTGATATGCTTGACGCTCTCATTGCTGGAGTCAGTGATGCTGAGGCCCTCGCCGAGCTGGCTCGTGGACGCTTACGGGGCAAACTGCCTGCTCTACGCCAAGCCCTAGATGGTCGCGTCGAGCCTAACCATCGTCTCCTCCTGCGTCATTTGCTCGATCAGATTGACTTCTTGCAAGGGGAGGTCGATCGGCTTTTTGCCGAGATCGACGAGCTATTGGAGCCTTATGAAGAGCCGATCGCTCGCCTGATGCAGATCCCGGGCGTTGGGCGCATCGCTGCCGCGACCATTGTGGCTGAGATTGGGGTGGAGATGGCACGCTTTCCTTCAGCCAAGCACTTGGCTTCGTGGGCGGGATTAGCTCCTGGCAACAAGCAGAGCGGTGGCAAGCGTCAAAGGGCCTCAACGACAAAAGGCAACCGGCACTTGCGTGCCGTCCTCTCAGAAGTGGCTTGGGTCATCTCTCACACCAAGGACAATTACCTTTCGGCTCAGTACCATCGGTTTGTCCGCCGCATTGGAACCAAGCGGGCCATTGTTGCCACCAGCCACAGTGTGCTCACCATCGTTTACCACATGCTTCGCACCAAGCAGCCCTATCATGATCTCGGTCCGCATTACTTCCAGACCCTGGACACCACAAGGCAACGCGAGAACGCTGTGCGCCGTTTGCAGGCCTTAGGCTATCAGGTAAGCCTCCAAGAGCCGATCGAGATACCATCGCCGTCTGGCAGTTCCGTCCCAAGAGCTGGTCCACGCTCGCCGGGGACTCTCCAGAGCAAGAAGGAGGTGCCTGCCTAGATCTTGCACCACCGTGAGCAACGCTTCTGCTTCCCAGACCTCTTCCTCTGGGCGGCTTTCGTGCGCCTTTTTCTTCCCATTCCCCTCTCCCCGGATTTTCGTAGGAATCGCATCTGCATCCCATCCACCCTATCCACAGCGGGGTGCCTTGCGCGGCTCTGGAAGCGGCTTCCGCTTGCACTTTGCGAGGCATATAGTTTCGTTTCCTCATTTCTCCTCGGTTAGCATTCCCTTGGAAGAGTATAGAACATATCTATCACTTTTTCAATCCGCTCTGGGAGCCCTGCGAGGCTCCTTCGTCAGGTTTGCGAGGCACCGAGCTTGGGATTTCCACCACTGCGCGCCTCGCTCTTCTCTGAGAAGAGGTCTCAGAGCTGGTAAGTCAGTATCTCACTTTGCAAGTATCTGACCAACAAGCATCAAGATTTTCTTGGCGCCCATGAGCAAGCTCCTTTTTGTTAAGTCTCGATATTTTCCATGCTCGGTTTTCTGAATATGGCACGTACTACTTCATTATACCACCACTCACTCCACCTCAAAAGGCGACTTGCATCTCCGCAATTCTTTCGTACTCACGTCTTTTCTCTTTGATGACAACTCGGAAGTACCCATCAACTAGCAAAGGATACCATAAATATTATAGAGTTTGCACTATGAAGAGAATATTTCTACAAGCGAGGAAGAAAAATAGTATGAGGAGCATATTTCCGCAAGCTAAGAAGATCAATGTGACTACGCATATTGTTCTGGTTGAAGATACTCCAGTGCACTACTGGATAATGGGCGAGGGACAACCCATTGTGTTGATCCATGGGCTCAGTGGTTCCACGCTCTGGTGGCAACGCAATACAGCTGCTCTTGCTAAACACTATCGTGTCTATCTGGTTGATCTACCTGGCTTTGGTTCTATGGCCCGCAAATCTAAGCGCTTGACCCTGATCAAAATCGCTTCTTGGTTACACAAATGGATGGAAGCCGTTGGTCTCAAACAAGCACATCTGGTTGGTCATTCGATGGGTGGCTATATCTCTCTCTGGCTAGCAGCTCATCATCCCCATCTTGTCTCACGCCTCATCTTGATCTCCCCAGCCGTTATGCCGCAAGTTAACTCTGTCTTCGAGTACATTGTACCGTTGCTAGCCTCAACACGTTCCCTCACACCACACTTCTTCCCCATTCTGCTCTATGATGCCTTACGTGCAGGCCCCTCCCTGCTATTTCGCACAGCCTGCGATCTGGTAGCAGTCCATGGGGTTGAAGAGATTAGAATGATAAATACTCCAACACTACTTGTCTGGGGAGAAGATGATAGCCTCGTTCCCCTGAAGATTGGCACTCGCCTACGCCAGGAAATGAGGAATGTTAATTTTCTCCTGCTCAAACGTGCTGGCCATGTGAGTATGTTTGATCAACCCGAAACATTTAATGCCGCGGCTCTGACATTTCTGCAAGGCGGGGTGGTTGGCGAGTCGGTATAATTAGATGAGAGAGGTTCGTGTATTCATTGATGTCTGTATCTTTTGTGTATTGTATACCGTCGAGTCGATATAATTAGATGAGAGAGGTTCATATCTTGGCTGTTGGATGATTGAGAGAAGAGGTTATTCTTGAACACAGACAAAGGAACATTCGAGAAGCGATGGATTGAGACGGCGACTGGCTTGAGGATATACACGCTGGTATCGAGACACCAGTCTCCTTCTTCAGCTCCTGCACTGGTTCTGGTACATGGCTTGTCCGTTTCCAGTAGATATATGATGCCTACAGCTATTCGTCTGATTCCTTGGTACCATGTCTATGTCCTCGATTTTCCAGGATTTGGCAAGAGCCCGAAAGCTTCTCATGTTCTCAACATTACAGAATCAAGTGAAACTCTGGCAGCTTGGATGCAGGCAGTGAGACTACCATCAGCGACACTGCTAGGCAATTCGTTAGGATGCCAAATTATTGTGCAGTTGGCGTTGAAGTATCCTGAACGTGTTGAGCGAGCCATTTTGGTAAGTCCTACGATGGATCCAAGAGCACATACGATCCATCAATTAGCAGGACGTTTGCTGGTGGACCTGTCTCGTGAGCCACCTTCCTTCCTGCCTGTCCTCATGCGTGACTTTCTGGCAGCAGGCGTTACTCGCACTCTTCGTGCACTTCAGTACGCTCTGGATGATCCTATTGAAGAGTATTTGCCTCATATCGATGTACCAACACTCGTCGTACGTGGTTCGCGTGATCCCCTTGTGTCCCAGGAGTGGGCCGAGAAGGTCAACCATCTCTTACCAAATAGCCAACTTGCCGTGATTGAAGGGGCAGCTCATGCAGTGAACTTTAATGCCCCAGAACAACTTGTGTCACTTATCCGCTCTTTCACTATGAGCATATCTCGCTAAGCTTATCTGGTGCTACTAGATAAATTCATAGTTTAAAAGACGTTAGGTATCAGAGTATATCTGAAAAGACATCTATCAGCTTGAGATGATTAAATGGTAAAACAATGAGTATTAAAATTAACCTCATCCATCTAACGCAATCATCTCATCCAACAAAAAAATAGACGTCCTAATCGGATCTTGACAGATTGAAAGCACTTGTGTAGACTGTGAAGCACAGTGCTTTTTTGCTGGACTGTTCTCTGCTAGAGCAATCTGTGCAGGAACGCTTTGACACAGAGGTGCCTGTATGCTGATTTTGCGTACTATAGCGTGCCACAGTTCGTCAAACCTACCCAATATCCACCCTATAGCCTCGTGTCTTTCCTCACTGTTTGTCGCGTTACCATTCCTATCTAGCTTTTGTCCCTATGTACCTTCTCCTTCTTTTGTATGTAGGTTTGTCCTACCTAGTCTGTCCCTACCTCTTATACTCAATGCCACTAAATGAAAGGTAGTACATTGCATGCCATTCACAAACACAACCGGCACCACCCAAGCTTTACACTCACATCCATCCAATCACGGCCTCTGAAAGGAGAACGCTATGAACTCTCAATTTACCCTCGGCGTCGAAGAAGAGTTTCAGATGGTAGACAGGAACACAGGTCAACTGGTTTCACACATCCATACAATCCTAGGCAAAGCAGCTCCATTCCTTGGTGATTTTATTAAGGCGGAGACACCACAGTGCTCTGTAGAACTGAATACCCATGTTTGTCCTAACATTACAGCTTTACGTCTTGATCTGCAACAAAAGCATACTATGTTAGCGCGATTATTAGAAGAGGATGGTCTAACATTCGTCCGAGCAGGAACTCATCCAACCTCACACTGGCATGACCAGAGATATACGCATATGCAACGTTATGAGGATTTGATAGAAGAATTACAGGATGCCGCACGTTCATCTATTGTTTTCGGGTTGCATATTCATGTCGGAATTCAACAACATGAGCTTGCTATTCCGCTGATGAATCAATTACGTACCTGGCTCCCTCACCTTCTTGCACTTTCTTCGAACTCTCCATTCTGGCTTGGCCGCAACTCTGGCATAAAGTCGTACCGATCGATTCTCCGGAGAAGCTATCCTCGTACTGGTATCCCTAACCCTTTCGCATCCACAGCCGAGTTCGATCATTATGTAGCAGACCTTGTAAGTAGCGGCTGCATCGATAATGCAAAGAAGATTTGGTGGGATATTCGTCCACATCCATTCTTTGATACCATTGAGTTTCGTATTTGTGATATGCCCGCAACGATAGAGGATACAATTGCACTCGCCGCTCTCTGTCAGGCACTGGTGGCAAAATTAACATGGCTCCATAAGCGCAATATGCAGACACATGTGTTTCCTAGCCACTATATTGAGGAGAACAAGTGGCGTGCCGCCCGTTATGGACTGGATGCTCAGATCATTGATTTTGGGCAAAAACGTACTTTGAGTATGCGTGACTCGATTAATGAATTGCTCGATTTTGTGGATGATATGCTGGATGATTTGAATAGCCGGCATGAAATCCACTACCTACGTGCCTTGTTAGAGGATTCTCGTGGGACAGGCGCTGATCGACAGTTAGCCATCTATCGAGAAAATAACGATGTAAATGCAGTAACTTGCTATCTATTACAAACAGCTATGGATGGCATTACTCTAGATCTTGCTCTGTAATTGTAAACATATGTATTCATATCAGAATACATAAAGACAGAGCCTCATTTAAGAATTGCACTATGAGGTGAAGCAGTTTCAACTGGTAAGTTCCGCTTCACCTCTCTATTGCCACCATCCATTTCCTCTTCTTGATCTGCTTACCATAGCCCATTGCAAGAGCTTGAAAGACTACAAATCTGCAAGTTGTTCCCTCTTGTCCTACTAGTCGTTGCCCAGATGTCCTAGAAAAAACCTCTCGCATTCGCTATCCTTAATAGCAAAAGAGCACTACTTTGTGAGGTTAAAAAATATCTTTATCAAAGAATAACAGCCTTACACTGATGGAGATAGGTCAATCTTGCTGAAAAATGCTTCTATTTAAGACTAGTGAATATCATTCTCATAATTAATCCTGATCTCACCCGAGAAGGACTGCTTAAACTAGTGTACTTGGAGATATAAAAGGAATGCAAGACTATGTGCCGACGTATGAAGGGCATGACACAAGAAGATTAGTATCCTCTTGGAGATATAGAAGGAATGCAACAGACAACTAAGAACTATCTGTGTAAACTGATAGCTAAGATGGATGATATTTTGCTCCATTTACTAGCAGATCAGGCAGAACAGCACAAAACGAGATATGTCGAGCACCTCCCGATCAGTCTTGCAACACTACAGAAAAAATTTGGTCCTGCTGAGCCTCCCAAGGAAAAGAGCAAAAAGCATCATATTCTTTTTGGTATCATCTTCGC
>CBJMBI010000190.1:0-7268 GCA_966427955.1 uncultured Ktedonobacterales bacterium | reverse complement strand
TGCTGGAGCGTTTGCGAGACTGGCCAGGGCGCATCTTGACGTTCTCAATTGAGGGTGCAAGTCTATTATCCGAACCACCAGCATTTGAGGCTTATGATATCAAGCTAGATGGCGAAACTAGCTTTCGGGTCAGGATATGCGATAAATCGGGTCCCTACGCCGCGGGCAATGAATTGCCGGGCAATTTATTGCCGTTTTCTGAACATGTGATTCATTTACGCTTACCAGGTCTCTTTAATATAGAGAATGCTCTGTCAGCTTTGGCTGCTGCACATTGTCTTGGTATCCCTGCTGATACAATTATTAATACTCTTGAGGGTTTTGGTGGTACCAGACGACGCTTTGACATACGACATGAAGGGCCACTGCAGTTGAAAAGTGGTGAGATAGATGATGTAATGCTAGTTGATGACTATGCACACCACCCAACAGCAATTGCCGCTACCTTGGAGGGAGCACGCCGTCGATATCCTGACCGTCGCTTAGTGGCAGTCTATCAGCCGCATATGTATAGTCGTACAAAAGCCTTTTTTGAGCAATTTTTAGAGGCTTTTGATATGGCCGATGTAGTCATCATTGCAGACATTTTCCCGGCTCGTGAGCATGATACTGGTCTTGTCCATTCACGTGATCTTGTGGCAGCACTTGCACAACGTTCACGTTTTTTGCAGAAAAGAGACCATACTCTACAAGTTTATCATGGTGGAGATGTACAAGAGACCACACAAGTGTTGGCTAGCATACTGCACTCAGGGGACTTGGCAGTGATCATGGGGGCTGGAGATATCTATCTTGTTACTGATCATTTGCTGCATTCTGTAGAAGGGGCTCAGGAGGAAACTAGGTGAGATTCGATGTTGAGACTGCTTATCCCAAGCTCCGCTCTCATTTTGGAGAGCGTGTTCGTCGTAATGAGCCATTGGCGCGCCACGGCACTTTTGGTGTGGGTGGTCCAGCTGATATCTGGATCTCTCTCGACACACAGGAAGCTCTCATTGGTCTGGTAACGATGTGTGCTGAGTGTCGCTGGCCTCTACTGATTGCTGGCAACGGTACAAATGTCTTATATGCGGATGAGGGAGTCCGTGGTATTGTGGCTCGTATAGCTCTCAATAGCTATAGGATCCAAGATTTTGGAGATGGAACGGCACTCCTCTTAGCAGGAGCAGGAGTGAGTTGGCCGCGTCTCTTGAACGAGCTAGCTCCTCTGGGTTGGGGAGGATTAGAGTTTGGACCGGGAATACCAGGAACATTAGGTGGAGGTGTTGTTAGTAACGCAGGAGTGCATGGTCATGACCTGGGGCAGGTGCTGGAGTGGGTGGATGTTGTAGATGCACGCCAATCTGAGGAGAAGGGAGGAGTGCCAACGGTTGTGCGTTACCAACATGCTGACCTTGATCTAGCTTATCGGCATAGCCGATTTCGTGCACAGCGATGTGTACAGTTTGATCAGCAGGGCTATCCGATTACAGCTCCGCGTAAACTGATAGAACCTACTGAGATTATTACACAATTGGCTGTACGCCTGCATCGCGATGATCCTCAGAAGTTGCGTTTGGCTATTGATGAACATAAGCTCTATCGGAAGCGGACGCAACCGCCGCAACAGAGTGCTGGTTCAGTGTTTAAGAATCCTCCGGGTGATTATGCAGGTCGGCTCATCGAAGCTGTTGGCTTGAAAGGCATGACACATGGAAGAGCGCAAATTTCGGAGCGTCACGCAAACTTTATTGTCAATATAGGTGGTGCAACTGCTGCTGATGTTGCAACATTAATCAAGGAAGCGCGCAGCCGCGTGTATGCACAGTTCGGTATCGAACTAGAGCTGGAAGTGGAATTGCGTGGTGCGTGGAAGGTGCCAGAAACATGACGGATCAAAAAAAGAAATCAGAACGAATGTCCCTACAGGACTATTGGGCTGTCACCGAGGAAAGTAACTCTCCCCAAAGCTTTTCCTCACACAAAAAATATGAATCCTCTAAAAGAGGAAGTCATGTGCACAAAGATGCCGTATCTCCCCATCTATTACGGCGAGTGATCACTAATCCAGATGCAGACCCTTCAATGGCGTGGGATACTTTTGCTCAGCGTAAGCAGGAGCGAGACCGTGAGCGTGCAAAATCACGCAAGCATATTCCCGTTCATGATGTATCGCCCGTAGTGCCACGTACATTAGCTCAGACTGGTGTACCTGCTGCTCGCGGGCGTGTCAGGACTCCGAAACGCTCATTACCTGAGAACAATTCGTTCATTCCCAGGCGTAGCAGTCAGCATCGCAGGCGAAGAGGTCTCCTCTGGAACGTATTGGCAATATTCGGATTGGGTAGTGTTGCTCTCGTAGTAGTGCTTTTTGCGCTAACGAGCAATACTTTTCGTATCACTCAAGTAAATATAGTTGGTACGCATAATCGCGAGCTTATCCAAAAAATTCAGCATATGCGTATATTAGGTCAAAACATCTTTTTGCTTGACGTCACTGGGCTTACTCAGCAAATTGATGCCTTACCCCAGGTGTCTTCAAGTGAATTGAGTAAGCAGTGGCCAAATCAACTCTCAATCCAGGTAGTAGAGCGTGTTCCAGCATTGCTCTGGAGGATGCCACAGGGGACATATAGTATTGATAAACAAGGTGCCGTAATTGCGCCAGTAAGTGAAACGACCGGCATGGATCATGTGAATACTGTAATTGATCTAACACTGCAAAGTAAACAGAAAATGCCAAGCGGACAGTCAATACAGATGGATTTGCCATCTACTCTTCACCCAGGGATGCACCTGAATGGGGAGAATGTCGCCTTTGCTGTGGATATACTGAACCTTTTCCCCCAGATGGTTGGTGTGTCGACATTTAAACTGTACTATGATGGTACAATGTATACTGGTGGTATTCGTCAATCGCGTGGGGGAATAGGTAGTAAGGGGTCCTATATCGTCGAAGGTCCAAGTGGTTGGAAGGCCTATCTTGGTGGTCCCCAGGACACCAATCCGTTGAGCAATAAGCTCATTGAATTGCGTGAGATCCTTGCTCTTGTTCAAAGACAGCAACTCAATGTGGCAACTATTGACCTACGTTATGGCATACATCCAGTCTTCACTTTAAAATAATAAACCTATGAATAAAGCAGGAATAGTATATTTCAACTATTGTACTTGTAATGCGACTTTAAAGTATACCGCCAAATTAGGAGCGTAGATCGTGCAAGAGCGGGTGATCGTCGGGATCGACGTTGGAACAACAAAAGTCTGTGTCCTGGTCGGCGAATTGGATCGTGACGGGAAGCTGAATATTGTTGGTGTTGGCACCTGCCCTTCACAAGGGTTGCGCCGTGGTGTGGTGGTGAATATTGAAGAGACTGTCACTTCAATCGCTGCGGCGCTAGATCGTGCAGAACGTCTTTCCGGAAAAAAGATTGTCTCATCCTATGTAGGCATAGCTGGTAGCCATATTGCTTCGGAGAACAGTAAAGGCTTTGTCGCCATTTCACCTAATCATCGTGATATTACACCCAATGATATCAGCCGAGCTGTGGAAGTTGCGCAAGCTATTGCCATCCCTGCTAATCGTGAGATTATTCACGTGATTCCGCGTGGATATGTCGTTGATGGTCAAGAGGGTATTAAAAACCCGATAGGTATGTCTGGTTTTCGTCTGGAAGTAGAGGCACATATTATTACAGGTTCAGTGTCTTCTATCCATAACTTGATTAAATGTGTAGATAAGGCCCGTGTAGATATTGAAGATATCGTTCTAGAGCCACTGGCTTCTGGTTTAGCTGTATTGGAAGACGGTGAAACCGATCTAGGGGTGGCGTTAATCGATATTGGTGGCGGCACCACAGATATTGCAGTCTATACAGATGGAGCGATCTGGCATACTGTGGTACTACCCGTCGGAGGCAATCTAATCACTAGCGATATTGCTATCGGTTTGCGCTTGCCTATGGGAGTTGCAGAAGAACTCAAGGTAACTTATGGGCATTGTGATCCTTCTGCCATTGAAGAAGATGACATGATTGATCTATCACAGTTCATGTCTGATTGTGATGATCTTGTCCCACGCAAGTTGCTTGCTGAGATTATCCAAGCACGTGTAGAGGAACTCTTCTCTATGGTACATGAGGAGATTAAGAAATCTGGATATGACGGATTGTTGCCAGCGGGTGTGGTGATTACTGGAGGAACAGCGGAGCTACCAGGGATTTTAGAAGTAGCTGGTCTAAGTCTTGATCTGCCTGTGCGTATTGGCTCTCCAATTGGTTTACATGGTTTGGCTGACTCTATTAATCGACCAGCTTATGCAACAGCTGTTGGCCTATTGTTATGGGGGTTGCAACACACTGCGCTCATGGTTGAGGAAGAAGACCCTGAGGAGGTAGGAACAATGGGAACAATGGATAATTTTGTTGCTCGTTTTAGTCGCTGGCTGCGTGCGTTTATTCCTTAGCCAATGGCTTCTAGATGAGACACATGATCCTACCTTATATGTTAACAGGAGGAAGTTGTTCGTTCTTAATAGATAGGACACTTGAAAGGGGCCACGAAAATGCTACCAATGGGAAATCATCAACTTGAAGGCTTCGCCCAAATCCGTGTAATCGGTGTGGGGGGAGGGGGTAGTAATGCGGTCAATCGCATGATCCAAGCCAATATGATGGGGATTGAATTCATTGCAATAAATACCGATGCTCAGGCCTTGTTGCTGACACAGGCACCACATCGTATCCGTATCGGTGACAAGCTTACTCGTGGCCTGGGTGCAGGTGGCAATCCTAGTGTTGGCTCAAAGGCTGCTGAGGAGAACGCAGAAGATATCTATGAGGCGCTTAAAGGCTCCGATATGGTCTTTATTACGGCTGGTATGGGGGGGGGCACTGGAACTGGGGCCAGTCCGGTAGTTGCCCAAATTGCGCGTGAATTAGGGGCTCTCACTGTAGGGGTAGTTACCAAACCTTTTGCCTTCGAGGGCAAGAAGCGCCAACATGCTGCCGAAGAAGGCATTAATAATCTGAAGCAACATGTGGATACGCTGATTACTGTACCTAATGATCGTCTCTTACAGATTGCTGATAAGCGGACTTCTCTCTCCGATGCGTTCAGGCTTGCCGACGATGTGCTACGTCAGGGCATTCAGGGCATTAGTGATCTGATTACGGTACCTGGCTTGATAAATCTAGATTTTGCTGATGTTAAAACTATTATGTCTGCTGCTGGCTCTGCACTGATGGCAATTGGTGAGGCGAGTGGTGAGACACGTGCTCTTGAGGCGGCACAGATGGCCATTGCTAGCCCATTGTTGGATATTGATATTAGTGGTGCTCGGGGCGTGCTCTTCAATATTACTGGAGGCATGGATATGACTCTCTTTGAGGTCAATGAGGCTGCTGATGTGATCAGTCAGGCTGCACATCCAGATGCTAATATCATCTTTGGAGCTGTACAGGATCCTAATTTTGATGGACAGGTCAAGATCACTGTGATTGCTACTGGTTTTGATAATGGTGGACGTCCACAGTCACAGTATATGTCATCACGGTC
This sequence comes from uncultured Ktedonobacterales bacterium, assembly GCA_966427955.1. Classification (GTDB taxonomy): domain Bacteria; phylum Chloroflexota; class Ktedonobacteria; order Ktedonobacterales; family Ktedonobacteraceae; genus DASYAN01. Next base: position 1,733 of record CBJMBI010000190.1, on the reverse strand, counting down.
TATCCCTGATTACGATCGTGGTAAACTCTACAATGTTTCCGCTACGGGAACTAGTAGTGCAAATAATATGAATACTCCACAGCGTGCAGTGCCATCGCAGGGAGCTTATAAACTTGCTCCAGTAACGCCATCTGTCAACTTGTCTAATCATCCAACGGGGCCTCTCCCAATTGAGCAATCTGTTCAGCGGAACCAGAGTGGGATGTTAGCTGCACAGGTAACTCCTCCATTATCACCGGCAGGATTGGAGACGGGCCTCCATCGTGCATTTGTTCCGTCGCCCTCTGAGTCAGGGATTGATATGGATGAAGGTGAGGATGAATACAAATGGGAAGGTGAGTCGGCCGGAATAGATGATTCTCACCAGCGCTTACCTGCTCCAGAGCCAGAACCACAAGCATCTCCCCAGCGTCCTGGTAACCAGCAACGTCATGTCCGCCGTCTGGATCGTGGTGCAGCCTCTGAGATTGCACGAGGCAATCGCAATTCGTCTTCTGGAGACGTCATCGATATTCCTGCATTCCTGCGCAAACGGTAATAATGTATCCGGTTACCTCACTTAAGCGCTTCTAGTCCAAGGGCTGTGTGAGGTTTCCGGATAAATCTTAAGCTCCAATCTTATTGGCGGTTTTTCCCAAATTGCCAGGAATATCCTTATTCAAACCAATATGGTTGACAATAACCTTCACGCCTGGAATGCCGATCATCTCACGCTCTAATGTATATTTCATCTTAGGGTTGGGAACATCACCGTACAGATGCAGGATGTAGTTCTCTACAAGCATCAAGATATTCTGTGCCCCTTCAAGTTTGCCTTGAGCTTTGAGATTTTCGAGGCGTTTATAAGCCGTGGGCAGAATCTCATCTTCAGCAATGACGAAGTTTTTAACATCGATCACGCCCTCTACTAAACGCAGTGCATCCTCAAGTTCTTGGCGCTGAGCTTGCAACTCGGTTTTACCATAAATCGCTAGAACGATGCCTTCACTACCCTGGTCGCTCTCAAGTTCAATCTTAATAGGATGGGTGCTATAGGCTGTACTGCCGCATGTGACAATACGTTCTGCTACCTCACGCGCGCTCTCCAGCACTTGCTGAGCTGGTGGGGCAGGTCTTTTCGCTTGAGGACTGGCTTCTTGGTGTGTTGATGACGCGCCCATGGGGTCTTCTAGTCCCCAGCCTAAAATGCCTATGAGTACAAATGGCGCTGCGAGAGCAGTTACCCAGGGATTATCTGGGATGAACAACAACCCTGTCACTGCTACCAGAATAGCTGCACTGAGCAGGAGTGGCCAATAGCTTGGGCCAGGCAAATGAATATGATGCTCTCCCTCTTCAGCCTCATGGTGTATCTCGTGTATTGCCAAGGAATTAGGTAGATTATTCACTGTTGTATTGGCGCTGTAAAGAGAAGTTTCCATATCTGTGCTTCCCTCTCCTTTGAGAATAGTATACAATTGGCGAGGACTCTTATTGATTGCCAATGGTCGCCCTTCTATCGTAGCATAGCAAATCTACTAGTTTCGTGCAACTCTGTTCTAATTCATGGGTGGGCGTCGTTTTTTGCGAGGAAGAATCTGCGGAGCTTGCACACGTGCGATCCGGAAGAAGTAGACGCGATAAATCGGGTCTCTACTTTACTGACAATAAATTGCCATAGAGTCTTATAACATCAGATATAAAATGCATAAAAGTGTCACTTCACTTCCCCGATTTAGCGGGAAAAGAAGTAG
>CBJMBI010000189.1:0-7268 GCA_966427955.1 uncultured Ktedonobacterales bacterium | reverse complement strand
GCAAAGGTTTTCTTATCAAGCAAACCTTGGGCGTCTCTATCTTCTTCTGCATCAAGAGGTACCTCTTCGTCGCCGACCTGTGCCACCATAGAGGGCACGGTGCGGCTTTGCACGATAATGCCATGCAGTAAGGATGAAGCAGCCTGGGCTAGCAAGGAGCGTAGGCACTCTAGGCGTTTATACTGAATGTCTAGTCGCTCTGTGCGCTTCTTATTATGGGTTTTAGCATGCTGTTGGGTAAGAATGTCATCAGTCGGCACTAGTGAACTCTGTTCCCATATGCCACGTTTATCCAGTACATGTCCAATGGCTGCTTGCATCTGTTGAATAAGGTCGATAGTTTGGTTGAGCAACATTAAAATATCGCCTTCGGCTAGATCAATGCGACGGAGAAGTCCACTGAGGGATGTGCCGCGTGACCAAGACAGGGCCAAACCATGAAATTCGGGAACGATACCCGGAGTAAAATTGATCTGTGCACGTTCTTCGATAGCCCGTACATGTTGGGTAACCTGCCATAACTGGCGGCGCACATTTTGTAGCTTGTGTGGTAGCGGTTGGCGATTGTTAAGTCGACGATCATTATCGTAGGTAAACCAACTGCATACCTCAGCCAATTCGTGGGCTGACAGCTCATCAAGAGCCCCGAGAGTCATCAGCTCAATCAGCAGAATCCCGGCTGGATGGAAAATATTGCTCAGAAGCTGCCCCTTTAGTGTAAGTTGATCTTGCTGATTGATATACCCGAGAGCACGTAATGAGAAAATCGTGCCATTTAGTTCTGCTGCACCAGCACGACTTAAAGGAAAAGCGCCAATTCTCTCTCGTCGCTTTGCCAGGGCACGTTCGGCCTCGTATGAAGCTGCTCCCTTTTTCTTACCAGCTTTTTTGGCTTTCTGATACCGCTTCTCGAGACGATGCAACTCTTCCAATTCCCAAAGGATATAGCGCTGAAACTCACGTAGGCTGGAAGCGCAGATGCGGCGTAAGTGTTGAATATCTCCTGGGCGCCACAGATTGAGCACCGAGTTGTAGCGAATGACAAATGAGCTAGTGACTGGCAGCAGTTCCCCTGTGATGTGCTGGAATGATGCTTCAAATGGTTCCCATGGTGAATAAGGAATAATGGCTGCTCCTCGTACATCCATGCCACGTCTTCCTGCTCGTCCTGTGAGTTGGCTATACTCATTAGGGGTGAGAAGACGCATCTCTTGTCCATCAAATTTGCTGAGGCTGCCCACAACCACACTGCGTGCAGGCATATTGATGCCAAGTGCCAGAGTGTCTGTAGCGAAGACGGCGCGTAAATGGCCTCTGGCAAACAACGTTTCAACTAACACTTTGAGACCGGGGAGCAGTCCAGCATGATGGAAGGCAAGTCCCCGGGGGAGCAACCTGATGAGTCCGTGTACCTGCTGTAAATTACGATCTTCTTTTGGCAGGTGTTCAAGCCAGACATTAATCTCCTCGTGGATCAAAGCTTCCTCTTCAGGTGTAGTAAAATTGTGGCGTGCTGAACTCATGGCCGCTTCTTCGACGACGCGGCGTCCTGGTAAGAAATAGAGACAGGGTAATAGGTCGGCATCTCGTAAGATAGTAAGTATTTCGCCTGGCTCTGGCGTTTTCCTTGGTTTTGGACGTTTGGGCTTATTACTTTGTTGGGCTGAGGCTGTGGATGTAGGCTGAGCTTCGCTTGCTATTGAATTTACCATAGCTGTCCCATCATTGGCTGGCATTGGCTGGACTTGCTTATCCTCTTGCTGGGGGTTTTGTATATCGACCTTCAAATCCTCATCTTCTTGATTACCAGAAGGTAAGGCACGGCCAGCACGGCCGCGAGCGGCCATCTGAGCTAGCTTAGCCTCGCCACCAATATTTGGAAAACGTTCAACACGATTGCCCTCTGCATCTTGGACGAGATGAAGCTTGCCATCCAAAAAGTAGAAGTGTTCTAATGGGACGGCACGTTGTTCATGGGTGATCAAAGAGATGGGGCGATGCACTCGGCTAATCCAATTTGTCAGATCCTCGGCATTGCTGACTGTTGCAGAGAGACCCACCAGCTGTACATGAGATGGGGAACAAATGATAGCTTCTTCCCATACTGGACCACGTCCAATGTCACTTAAATAGTGCAGTTCATCAAAGATAACAAAACCTGTATTTTGTAGAGAAGCAGGTGCTGCACGTTGCCCATCAATAAGTGGCTCTCCTCCCTCTTCCAGCAGCATATTCCGGTAGACCTCAGTTGTCATAATCACAATCGAGGCCTGACTATGCTCAACGATATCTCCAGTAACGAGGCCGACTGCATCATTGCCATATTGCTTGCGCAGATCGCGATATTTCTGGTTAGACAATGCTTTGAGAGGAGTTGTGTAAATAGTACGTTGCTGACGCTTTTGGGCCAGCCAAATGGCATATTCTGCTACCAGAGTTTTACCAGTTCCAGTTGGTGCTGCTACTAGAACTGATTGCCCTAGAGCTAACTGGTTCATTGCTTCTCTTTGAAACAAATCTAAAGGAAAATCATAGCGAGCTGCAAATGCTTGTATATCCACCTGCACTTCATCGCCAATTGCCACATATTTGTCCATTTTCTCCCCAAGCAATATTGATGTTGAGATTGTTGTCTTCAGATAGAAAGGGAAAAGCCATCTCTCTATTACACTATTGACTATTTTCGAACTATTTTAGCACCTATTGAATATATCGACAAGGAGTTTTGCTTGGACGTTTTGACATCTCCCCAAAGGATTCGAAGGATTCGACAGAGGTCTTCTGGCGCAGGGAGTATTAAATAAAGAAAACTGTCCCTCTTTCCCTCTATCCCTAGCTCTTTTGAAGTGGCATTATAGAAGGGGAAGGAGTAATACTGTTATGAATAGACGTTCTCTTTTGCGATTAGCTATTTGTAATCTATTGTTTATAAATATATTTTTCGCTAATTGTATAATAAATAACTTTAATGTACAACGGTCCTATGCTGCTGTGCAAGATTTCCCTCGCCAGTATTTTGCTCCAGACGTGGATGTTTCTCTTGCAGATAATCCCTTTCCTAATGTGATTAGTCAAGCTAGTAAGGTTGCTGGTACGAAGTACTATGAGCTTGGGTTTATCACTGCCAAACAAGGTCAATGTCGGGGGCTATGGGGTGGAGAGAACTCGCTGGCTTATATGCAAGGGGATATTGCAAACCTGCGAGCAAGTGGTGGAGATATCGTTCTCAACTTTGGTGGCTATGCGGCGGGTAATCCAAGTGATGCTTCTGTCAATCCACGACAAGAGGAAGAGCTTGCATTAGCCTGTCCAACAGTTGCTAGTTTGCAAGCTCAGTATCAACAAGCAATTACAGCATATCATGCAACACATGTTGCATTTGCTATTGAGGGAGATGTACTTTCTAACTCGAAATATTCTGCTTCGATTGGCCTCCGCAACCAGGCCATTGCAGGCCTCAAATCAGGTGTTCCGGGAAGCCCACTATGTGTAGAATTTACACTTACGGGTACAATTACTGGCTTAACTGATCAGGGAGAGGTTCTGCTGAAAGATGCTATTGATAGGGGGATCAATATCTGCCTTGTCAACATTTTAGCAATGAATTATGGCTCTGCGGTTCCTGTTGATCAACCGGGAGCGATGGGACAATATGCAATTAACGCACTGCAAGAAGCATTTTTTCAGATAAAATTTCTTTTCCCGCAGAAATCTGACAGTCAAATATGGTCTATGATGGGTGTGACTATCATGAATGGTGTAAATAATTCGAGTGGTCAAGGTGGGCGAGAGATCTTCACTTTAGTAGATGCACAAACGTTGCTGCAGTTCGCTCTGAAAAATAAGATTCGTGAAGTATCAATGTGGGAATTGCATCGTGATCAGCCTCCTCCTAATGGCAATGTTATTGCTCCTACAGACACAGTTACTGCTACACCAAATATGAGTAGCGGTATCCAGCAGAAACCTTATGAGTTTTCTACTGCTTTTAATACATTCACATCAAGTCCAGAGTGTCCTTCAGATCAGCCAAATGTCACTTCTCCGTTCATTGGTATCCCCCCGGCAAGTGGGTCTATGGCCTCACCTGTGAGTCGGTCTGTGACTCCTTCGTCGAGTGTGAATTCAAGTGCCAAGTCGAAGGTAACCCCGCCAGGAAGTGGCAATCCGACTAAGAAAGTGAACGGGAACAATGTCACCAATCCAAACTGCGTTGGTATTCCGGGTGGTACTGCTGCTCCTGTTGGTACTGTTAAACCAAATGCAACCGTTAATCCAAGTAGTACAGCAATTGTGACTGGCTCTGATAGTCAGAGTTGTGCTTCTAGAGTGAACAGCAATAAGGTTTCCCCATCATTACCAGGGAGTAGTAATAAACCCACGCAACCTAATGTTAGTGGACTTTCTCCAAGTAGTTTGCTTCCGTCTGGATTAAATACTGGGAATGGTGGTTTGGACTTGACGATTGGTAGGAGTGGTGGTCAGTTGCGAGTTGGTCAACAAGTGAACTATGTCCTGACACCTTGCCGTCTTCCGTCGGTTGGGAATGCGATGATTTTTATTGCCGACACCATTTCAGCTGGTTTGACTGGCCTGCAAACTAATAGCACCAATTGGCAGATTGTCTACAATTCCACGTTTGGGAATGGTTCTATGACAATTATTGCCCTCTACACGGGGCCTCGTACAACCGCTCCTGGCGGTGTTTTGCCACCATTTACTTTCAGTGGGATGCTGACTGCGGCCGCTGTACCTCGTCTGATCTCCTTCGCACTACTTACCACAGTAGATGGGACATCAGGATCATTAGGGACGTCAGGTCTATCAGGAACATTAGGATTATCGTTGAATGCCAAGATTACTGGTTGGGCTGCTGCATTAGATACGCTCTTTGTCCAGTAAGATCTAATTAACTATACTATAAATAGTTACACCATTTGCCTTGTATACAATCTTCATGAACGAGGCAAAGCGGCTCAAGTTTGCATTGGGATATTGTAAATATTCCAATGCGCCGACATATAAATACTCTGCATGATAATGTATCATCATTGCTAGCACTTGGTGTGAATCGGGGTTAGTATAAATCGTATTCACATCTGTGAGTCGCTGATCAAAAATGGTATCATCCAACTGATTAGCGCGCCATTGATATTCGTGGCCTTGCCAACCCATGATCGTGGGCAAGCCCGTAAATGCTGAAATACGCCCGTAAAGTGAATAATCTTGACCGACTGCCTCCACAATTACGGGGTCACCTTGTACATGAGAATTTAGCCAGCGAATCGCGTTATAGTCTCCGGTTATATTAACTGTACAGTTAAACTGGAACGGGCGACAATGTTTCAGGTAGGTTAAGCCATCTAGACTATTACCTGCTATCAGAGAGCTTTGAGCTGTATCAGGATTAACCTGAGCTAGGCGTTTTGGAGGAGCATAGATTGGATAAATTGTGCTGGCTAAAAAAAGCATTATCAGAGAGCTTCCCCAGAATAATTTGCATCTTTGTAGTAAGATATCTAGCTTGGGCGATGATGCTTTAAGAGGCCAGATGTGCTTCAGCAGGAAGAACAGTCCAGATCCTGAGGCAATCGAAAGGAGTACCCATGCTTGGAAGTAGAACTTAAAGACGGTGTTCATACGTGGATATTGGTTGGCAAAGACATCTTTCAAGAAAAATATTTCACAGCCAGCTACCAGCGTGAAGGCAAGCCCCCCGAGCAGTAGTGTAAAGGCATGAGATCGCTCATCAATATAATAAAAAATCAAGATGGCTGCAATAGTAGCAATTGTTGATATAACAGCTAATGTTATACTATTTGGTATCAGAAAGATCATCAACATGTTCATTAGCAGCAAAGTGACAAAGATCACCAATAGAATTATCTGAGCAGATCTACTCACTAGTTTAGATAGTGGACATCGCCAAGCACTGATAATCAGAAGCGAGATGAAGATGAACATAAAGAGTCCATAGATCAAAAATTCCTCCCCCAGTGGGGAGCGATCCTGTGGAGCCACGAGTCCGAAGCCTTGCGAGGGCGAATTGAAATTAACGTAGAACGGAATGAAAAGGAAAAACGCTAGCCAGATCAGTGGAAGTGAGGCCAAGCAGATATTACCTAACAGGGCCAGTTGAAAGCGTTTTTGATAGGCAAGCCAGTGTTGCAAGCCAATGCAGGCCAATGTTAGTGCCATATAAGTTGGAAAATCCCAGCCATTCATAGTAAAGAGCCCACCGAGGACAAGTGCTGTCATCACTAGTGTAAACAAGCATTGCCAGCCATGGCCAAAGATAGAGAGACCTACATTCTCTGGTTCCAGGAAAAGATTAAAGGCTAAACCAATAGCTAGAATAGTGAATGCCAGCGTAAGCACATGCGCATGAAAGCAGGATAGCAGGAAACTGAAGGCAGGAAACTCATTGATTGTATTATTAATGACACGTGATGGAGCATACCAATCGAATTGTCTAGTTGTAACCTCACCGTGATTCTGCCACCATTGCTGTGTTGCGGCCAGATTTCCCAGGATCAGTCCAATCGTCATTGTCAGAAGACCATAGGGGATAGAGCTAAGAAGAGGAGAATGGGCTTGGACTATTGGCTCAGGGAGCATAGCTGTCTGTCTCTTTTTATGAGCATACAGGGAACCTGCCCAGGCTACAATATTACTCGTTGCGCCAAAGAGATTGACAGCGGTTAGACCGAAGTACATACTAATGCCTGTATTGAAGGCAATGGAAGGAGATTGACCCAAGAGTTTTGCCAAGATAGCGACAGCAAGGTGTGCATAGTAATAATAGTTGATACTATAACCTGCAAGCCACATGTCATTAGGTGGAAAATGTGGACTACGCATAATGGTTGCAATAAAGCCTTCATCCATGAACATCTCATATGACTGAATATTAGGATTAAAAGTGCGTAGCCAGCCTAGCAGAAAGACCATCCCCAGGAAGACCAGTTCGGAGGCAAGAACATAGACTTTATGAGACTTTATCACTTGAACTATAACATGTTGTGTCCATCGCAGACTAAGCAGATTGCCGAGCAAGATCACCAATACTATAGTAGCGATAAAAGATTGGTTAAAAGGTAAGGTGCGTTCGTACATGAGTGGAGCCCAGATACAAAATGTAAGTAGTGCCACGCCGAGGGCCTTGCTAAAGGCCCAGCCGCGGTCTGGCAAATTATGACAGACAGTCACAGTTAGCGGCAGGCATGCCAATCCTAATGCTTCAACCAGGGCCCACATTTGTAAGAGAT
>CBJMBI010000188.1:0-7296 GCA_966427955.1 uncultured Ktedonobacterales bacterium | reverse complement strand
CCCAGGTATTAGAAACATTTGTTGCAGAAACAGAGGTTGCACTCTAGTGGCACACATTCCCATTGATGCTCCTAAGCTCAAGGTTATCAAAGCTCTTGAATTACTCGGCTTTTCCCTCGTTCGCGAACGAGAACATATCGCGATGATTCGCGAGAATGCAGATGGTTCGAAAACACCATTGACCCTTCCCAATCACATTAAGATCAAGGGATCTACCTTGAGAAGGATCTGCACACAAGCAGGCATCTCACGAGACGAATTTTTGAATGCTTATCGAGAGGCGTAAGTTTATCTGCAAGGTGCAAATGGTCCTCCGATCCACATGAAGCTGTGTTGAAGCAAACTCATAGGTCCATCTCATCTTGCTTGTAGAAAATGATGCTACTTCCGCCATTACAACCCCAACCAACGGTGGGTCTATAGTCCACGGAAAGCCGCGCCACCACCGATCCCTGAGAGCTTGAAAATGGAAGTGACCAGCAAAGCGAGCAAACTGATCGAGACGGTGCTCAAACCAAAACACATCCAGCCACCTCCTGAAAATCCTCGCTTCAATTACATCATAGACCTGTATGGGAAGTGGTACCGGAGCTATCTCTACTTCTGTTGTACTTATGCTTGTCCCAGTCCAAATGCTCTCTCACCTACCTTCGAGGTGAGGTTCACTCGTCTCGAATATGCAGGCAATGACCGCTTCAACCTGGCCTATATGAGACATACTGGTCAGTGGTGGGAAGTATACCCTCATCTCTCTTTAGATGAATGCCTTGCCAGAATCAGAGAAGAACCACTTTTTCACCCCTAGTGGATGCCTGACTGGAGTTCGATACTCAAGCAGGACGTGAGCTGCGCTCTGTCGATCTCTGCTGAGTTCCTGACCACATGTATCATACAATTTGCACCACCCGGCGATACCAAGCTGCACATACTTGCCTGTTGGAAGTTGGACTTTATTACGTGATGAGCTGAGCCAATATCCTTTGATAGTCTCAAGTTCAGGAGCCAATTTGCACTCATAAGCGTATGCTGCGAGTGTGTTGACATGCTCAGTATAGATAAGATGCGCTTTTCCCACGGGTGACAGTTCTATCAGAGGCTTGTACCCTGCTGCCTGCAAGCGCCGAGCAGCTTCTTTGACGGTTGCAACCGTTTCGGAAGTATCTGCATCATAGATACTGGTACGTGTTATCCCGTCTGGATGCCCGATCAAAGCACCATAGATACGGCGTCCCTCAAGGTAGGTGGCCATATGCCGCAGTGCCAACAGCTCGAGGTTGGTATAGTATTTCTTCCCTTCCCTCTCAGTCATCGTGATATACTCTGACGCAGGGCCTGCGATATCCAGGAGCAATTCTACGGCATGTTTGTACTCTCGTTGATGAAGGTGGCAGTCGGATAGTTCATCCTCTCTGTTGCTCATCTTCTGTCAAAGCAAGTAAAAAATGCTTCCAGCATACTCGTGCTCGATCCTCAAAGTTGCTGAAAATTTAGATGATGGATCCTTTGCCCATTATACAAACTCAGGAAGTGGTGGAGAAAGGTCCTACCAGCCTAGCAAAACGGGCATCCATTGGATTATCTTGTATCTATGAACAAAAAAAGATACGAGCGCTCCATAAAAGTTGGATGCCTGCGAACAATTTTGCCCGAACTTGGAGTGTGAGTCAAGAGGGCAAATCGGGCAAGGAAATATTGTCAGTCATGGCAGTAAAAGACCGCAATATAAATGCAAAATATGTGCAAATACGTTTAGTGCGAGGGTAGGAACAGCATTAGAGGAGACACGCAAGTCAGGAGAACTTTTTGTTACCATTATCTCACTTTTATCACACGGTTGTCCAACACAAGCAATTGTATATGCGTATGGATTAGATGAGAGAACCGTTGCGAGTTGGCAGCAGCATGCAGGTATTCACTGTGAAGCTGTACATAAAGAGAAAATTGAGCGAGGAAATCTCAATCTGATGCATATCCAAGCAGATGAAATTTGGGTAAAGATGCGAGGGATGATTGTGTGGGTAGGATTGGCGCTCATGGTTTCAACACGCTTATGGATTGCAGTAGATGTCAGCAGAACGAGAGATAGCGATCTAACAGATCGTTTGATGGAGCAGGTTCGTCGTTGCTGTCAAAACTTGTGTGCTCTCTTGATCTGCACAGATGGTTTCCCAGCCTAGTCCTGTGAGCATCATTAAGGCATTTCGGAAGAAAGTGAAAGACACCCCTGGACGAGGAGCATCGAAAAAAGCGGTGTGGCCGAGATTATATATTGGAACAATCATCAAACGCACAGAAAAAAGGCATGTGAGAGAAGTTTCTCGACGAATGAGTCATGGACAATGGAGGAGAGGGAGTCCTCTATGGATCCACCACGTAGTGTTGCTGTACCGAGTTTTTGAACTCAACCACCAGATAATGTCGCTCTACCCTTCGCTTCAGCAAGCACCTGCTACTTAGCTACGGCCCTTTCGCCAAAAATATCTTAGTGGGGTTGTACCAAGTATACGAGACAATGCCATCTATATCCCCTCTTGCCCATGAATGTTGCAATTTTTATGCTTCTTTCCCCTTTCTTGATGCAAGACGCATGTTCCCTGGAGCACACCTCTCACTGACTCCCAAACGTGTGTTCCCTCCGTGAGACGAGTAGGGACGTGGAAGGCTGGGAGGGAATTGAGAGAGATGATGTGCTTTTGAGCAAGTCCATTTGAAGAGAAACAAGCAAGCAGATGTTCTAGGAATGAGAATTTCATGGACTCATTACAGAACTTAGTGAGGGTTTTCCCAGGTGGTGTCTCCACACAAACCGAGCAGGAAGACGTTCGCCTCGTGCAAGCCAGTCAACAGGGGGAGCAGGATGCCTTTGCTCTTCTCTTCCAAAGACATCAGCGCCGCGTCTTCCAGCTCGTCTTTTGCTTGTTGCAGGACTATGACGATGCGAACGATGCGACCCAGGAGGCTTTTTTGGCGGCATGGCAGGGATTGCCCTCGTTTCGTGGCGAGGCACGCTTTTCGACCTGGCTCTATCGCATCGCCTACCGTTGTAGTGTGCAACACCTTGAACGGCGTAAGCGTGAGCAAGTTCTGCAAAGAGCCCTGCAAGCCGAATATCTGGTTGCTAATCCCAGCAACCAGATGGGAACGGAGGTGTCTGTCGAGCGAGAGGACCTGCAAGCCGTGGTGCGTGAGCACCTCTCTCACTTACCGATGAAGTATCGTCTCGTCTTGATCCTGCGCCACCTTGAGGACAGGACGTATGAAGAGATGGCCCAGATCCTCACCCTGCCCATTGGCACGATCAAGACACATCTGTTTCGAGCCCGGAAGCTGTTGAAGGAACGCTTGCTGGCACGGCCATGAGTCTGAGATGAGGGCACGCATATTTCTATGCGATCTCCACGATTGAGCGGCTCCCAGCGCACGTTTCCAGATGTGCTTCATAATAGAGCAAGATTGGCACTCCATGTCGATAGATGGTAGCCGCTTCTTCTGGTGAGATCTCCTGCCACGTGGAGAGCGCAATGGAGCAATCTATGAGTTGTTTCATGGCTCTGGTGAGATCAGGAACCTTCCTGTTCCTTCCGTCGCTCAGGTATACATGATAGGTTCGTTTTCCTGGCACTCTCTCCCGCCATCATCAAGCCAGCGTGCCATCTCCGCAGTCTCCACGCCTAACAACCGAGGGGCAGGAAGATAGGATCTCGCTCTTTTTTCGGGCTGCCTACTCGGTTTTGGAGATGCCACACACGGTATGCCGTGCTCTTGATCATAGCACTCGTAGACCATCTGGTCCGTACGCATTCGGTGAGGATACTGTCCTGGGGGAGGCATGGTTGCCAGTGGCCCGGGTTTGGATGTCGGCCACACGGGATAGGAAAATGGATGATCAGGAGGACTCGGCTGTGGGATAGTCTCTGGATGATGCCCATTGTTTCTATTTCGATCCAAAGATGTATCACCAACTCCTGATCGGGCCACATCCTGAATCGTCGTCACACCGTGTGCATTCTTCTGAAACGCTATGTCTTTCATGTGATCTCCCTGAGAGATCGTTTGCTGAGTGGTAGTCATTGGTATCATCTTTCTTCGTGAAGCTGGAGGGGGCTCACAGCGTAGCCTTCTCCAGGTTTGATGGGCCGTAGCACGGCATGTTGATTATTGGACATATACTTTCCTGCAACGGAATCAAGGCAATGGCCCCATGTCTTTCGCTTGACTCGCCCCTCAGGTGGATACCATACATCATGAAACCAGAGCGAACAGAGCAGAATCCCTGCGAGGAGGAATGAGAGGATAATAACAGACATCGTGGTGTCCTTTCTCGTTGTATGTAGCACGTCCCTTGTGCTCACAGCGCTCAACCGACGTTCCAAGGGGAGGGTTCACTTTTTAAGGGAAGACAGAAACGGAGAGAACAAGCAAGGCCATCTCGGATCGCACGTTCCGATGGTGGAGATGGGTTCTGAGCGCTCTTTGCTACGAATGATCAGCTTGAGGAGGGAAAGCTCATAAGAAGATTCACAAGCTCTATTCAGTATACATTATTTTTGGATAAAATGCAAGGGATTTCAATAAAAAATGAAATTTGGACCGATTTTATTGGTCGAGTTTTGCACCGGAGATAGTGAGTTATCGGCAGAGGTAGACGATTTCTCCGGTGCATTGATGCTCATGCTCCTTAATGGTGACTGTCTCACCAAGCTCATACTCACCTATATGAACTGGTCCAAAGAGCTCTACCAGATAATGTCCATCCTCCATATTGATCTCATAATGCTCATAGATGCGCTGTCCATCTCTGATGTATTCAGCGATAGCTATACGCTCACCAGTCTCAAGCGTGATGATCCAGAGACTCAAAAACGCTTGTGGTTGCACCACATCAACAGGACTCCAGACCACAGCTTTGAGATCTGGTCAAGCGTGCACCGTTTCGAGAGCAGCGTGTTCAAGCAGTTTCTAAGAATCGCCTCTCCTTGTTAGAGATCTGCCGAACTTTCACAAAAGATGTTGCTCGTTCAGCAGAGAAACGGAACACCTATTCACTGAGAGAGCAGAGACCACACGTTTATTCTACCGACTCTAGAGAAGGCATGGTTCGAGGAGTATGATTCATAAAGACGAAACGGTTCTCTTCCACACCTTCCTAGCTCTTTATTGAAGCAAGTCAAGCTATTCCGTTGGGTTGACTCTCTCCTTGTGTCTCACTGTATGGAAGAGGTTGATAGGATCATTACTGAGAAAAATGCCTACAGTCCTGCTCATATGTTTTCATTGCTTCTTCTTTTCTCATGCCCTTCAACTCCGAGAGATCGTCACACGGAGAACGAAGGGGACACAGGCAAGGGGATGAACGGAATACAGATAAGTTACGGTGTTCCCATGATAGTGATGAGTTCTCGGCACCGCTTCATGGGGCATAACTCATTAGAAAGCTATGAGACACTCACAGTATACACTTTTTTGAGAAAAATACAATATTTATTCACAATGATCAGTTTGATAAATATTGTATTTCTGTAAAAAATAGTGTATACTGAGAGAGTACACTAGATTTGAAATGAACGAAACAGTATGCAGAGAGAGACATCAATATGAGCAACAATTGGATGACAATGGCAGAGGCAGTAACGCTTATTAGCAAGAACAGCCATCACCAGGTAAGTCCTCATCATGTCCAAACGCTTGTCAACAGGCGTAAGATTGGGGTACGATCCTTTCATGGAGGAGCAACATTACTTAAGTGTAGCGATGTCAAATCAACTCGTGTCGCGATAAATACAGGCAGGAACCACCACTGAGACGAAGCTGCCCCCTAGGAAGAAGTTCCTGGGAGAGGAGAAAATGAAAGAGTTCCAACCTGCATCGATTTTGATACATGATGAGGTACTAGAAACACATCTTTCCGAGAACCTCCTTTCGAAGGGGCAAAAATGCTCATCCATTGCACTCTTCCCTGGATCACCCCATCCGATGATGAGCTAAGAAGCTCGTCTCAGGGCTACTCCAAGAGGCGTACTGGAAGGACAGGATGAAAGCACCTCATAAGCCAATCAGGTCCCATACGTGCCTGACACATAAGCCAGCGCTCCTTCCACCATTTCTGGTTGTGGGAATCGGTGCTTCAGCTGGCGGGCTTGAGGCATGTATCCAGCTGATACAATCGTTGCCTGATAACACAGGAATGGCTTATGTTATAGTTCAGCACCTTGATCCAACACATGAAAGCTTCTTACCTGTATTGCTGGCACGCGCGACCAAAATGCCAGTGCAGCAGGTTCAGGAGCCAGTACCTATTACCCCCAACCAGATCTACGTCATTGCTCCGCATACAGAGCTGGTGCTCGAACAGGGGTACCTCCTTCCCCATCAGCGCCCGAAGAGGAAAGGGGGAGCGATGTCGATTGATACCTTTTTGTGTTCCCTGGCTGCCCAGTTACAGCACTCTGCAATCGGTATAGTCCTGTCGGGCACTGGCTCCGATGGGACCGTTGGCTGCACAGCGATCAAGGCGGCTGGAGGCATCACCTTCGCCCAGGATGAAACTGCTGCCTACCAGGAGATGCCACAGCACGCACGGGCGGCAGGCTGTATCGATGCGTCCCTCCCACCAGTTGAGATTGCGCATGCAGTCACCGATCTCTGTGCTCAGCGGGCTGCTCTCTCTTCGCCATCCAAAGCGGCATCAGACAAGTCCTCCTTTGAAGAGCAAAAGACCCTTCCCATTATTTTGCAGACCTTGCAGCGTGCCACGGGGATCGATTTCACCATCTATAAGCCGACGACCATTACCCGCCGCATCAGACACTGGATGACCCTACGGCACTACAAGAGTTGGCACGAGTACGTGACAGCTGTGACCACCTCTGCTACTGAAGCCGAGGCATTGTCCCAGGACCTGCTCATCACCGTGACCACCTTTTTCCGCGAGCCAACTGCTTTCCAGGTGCTCACAACACACGTCTTTCCTCGCATACTGGAACGGGCCTCCCCAAATGAGCCGGTTAGAGTATGGGTCGCAGGCTGTGCGACAGGTGAGGAAGTCTACTCGCTCGCCATCTGCTGGTTTGAGTTTCTGACCGAGTGTCATAGGAGTCAACCCATCCGGATTTTCGGCACGGACCTGAACAAACAGGCGATTGAGCAGGCTCGCACTGCGCGTTACCCTCCCAGCGCACTCAGCAACGTCTCTCCTGAGAGGATACGCCACTTCTTCGTCCAGCAAGGAGCGTTCTATCAAATCAGTCCTGCCATCCGAGAATGCTGCGTCTTCGCGCAGCAGAATGTGTGCCAGCA
>CBJMBI010000187.1:0-7299 GCA_966427955.1 uncultured Ktedonobacterales bacterium | reverse complement strand
TTGCGGATGGCAAACGAGTGTTTGCGGCATTGGAAAACTAATAACCAATACCGATTTTAGTGGGGAGATAGCGTAGATGAGCAGGATCTTGTGTCCTTGGGGACAACCTCAATTGCTAGTTGGTTGAAAAGACGACGAGCTTGAAGAGGCAATAGCTTGCTCTTGTTCTTGTTCTTGTTCTTGCTCTCTGGATGGTGTATAAGGGTTGCGGCCCATATAGCGCACGGCTGTCCCACAAACAGTCACCTCCATCCAGGTACTGTTATGGAGACGCTCAAATTTCGAATGGACGCCAATAATGCCATCTGCTCCTAACTGGTCAGCTTGAAACTGCATGCGTGCGAGAGCTACCGCACGCGCTACTCCAAACCGCTTTCTGAATTCACCATGGAAGGAACCTTTGATCTCAACTGCCCAAGGATGGAATGTCCCCACCGAATAGGCACAACTTCCCGCTACCATCCCCAACGGTTCAAAGTCCTTATCGAACATAAGCCACAAACCGCGAGCACTCAGATCTGAAGTAAAAGCCACTCCCTGATAACTAGCAGGAACATCTGTTATCTTGTATCGCCGCCTGTTCATACTACTGTGTCTCGCTTTCATCTAGTTTGTGGGAATGACAACTTTGCCTTGGTTGATAGGTGGTTTATTGGGACCTCCGCCAACATAGCGTACCGCTGTTCCAATAGCGGTCACCTCCATCCATTCATTATCATGGAGGAACTGCATTTTCATATCAATCCCAATAACCCCATCAGCTCCCATCTGATCAGCTTCGAATTGCATACGGGCAAGTGCCAGTTCACGTGCCTGGTACATAGCATCGGAATACTCTTTGAGTTCGCCACGGAGGGTGCTTTTCGCATTAGTAACTAGGTGATGGAGTGCGCCTAGTGCATAGAGGCAGTTTCCCATAACTATTCCTACCGGTAGGAAGCCCTTATCAATAATGAGCCAGAATTCCTGACCGCTCAGAGCCGAGGTAAAAGCTTGACCACGATAGTTTGCTTCAACATCCATAACATTTTGAGTTTGTAAGGCTTTGCGTGAGTTTGACATAGTATCTTTTCACTTTCCCTTTTCTCATTGAAGAAGTTTGAATATCAGGTTCTAACACACAAGGCAAAGAAACAATTAGCTTGAAGATAGCGTCTAATGTACTATCGTTGTTGTCATTGTGTTTCTCTTAGCAGTATTATATATCGAGAAAAATCAAAACACAACCAGACAAATATTCTAGATCTGTGCCAAGGACTCAGCCACTAGCTGCAGACTTTTCTTGCATCTTCCCGACAGGATGGGTTTCTGAAGGAGCTTTTATGGATAAAAACTTACACTACTTTATCAATGCTAAATCAAACTATCAAGGGTTTGCTTTTACTTCACAGCTCTCTAGTGAGGACTTCTGGTTGGCAAGCGATAGGGACTTTCAACCGTTAGGGCTAATCAGGGGGCATTGTATCTATGCAATAGGTAAAGTGCACAATTTAGTTAACAATGCTAAAGGAACCTTGCGTGGAGAAATCAAAGAGTACGCTCAAGTTATGTATGAGGCGCGTAAACGAGCATTCTCTCGCCTACATGTACAGGCAGACGAACTCGGAGCGGATGGCGTTATTGGCGTTGTTGTGACTGCCAACTTTGTACATAACCATGAATGGTTCGAGATTCTTGCCAGTGGAACTGCCGTCCGCTACGTGGGTGATAATCCTGCTATCTTGAAAGTCCTCTTAGCTGCACGAAGTCGATTTGTCGAATCGACAAACTAAATGACAAGATCTCAAGTCATTTGCTGAGAGGACCTCAACTTAGCAGCATCAATTGGAGTGCTACCAACAGGCAAAGGCAGTATAACCGAAAAAACGCTTCCAGAGCCAGGAAAACTCTCAACATGGATCTTGCCACCATGGCGCTCCACAATCTGTTGAGAGATATATAATCCCAAGCCAAAACCAACACTAGAACCTGTCTGTACTTCAATACCAGGGGCGCGATAGAAGCGCTCAAAAATATGGGGTAGTACTTCAGCAGGAATACCAACGCCCTCATCGCGCACAGAGATGACATAGGCATCATCTTGCTGCTTCAAAGAAACATGAATTGGAGATTTAGCAGAAGAATATTTCCGAGCATTTGCCAGTAAATTAAGAATAACCTGACTTATTCGTTCAACATCGATATCTGCCTCGATATCCTCATCAGGCATGTCAATATGAATAACAGGAGGAGGATTAGAACCAGCACGAAATTCATCAGCTAGAGACTGACATAAAGCTCCCAGACTATGGCGTCGACAATGCAGTGTCAGCCTGCCAGTCTCGATATAAGAGATGCTTAACAAATCGTTGACCAGCACTTCTATACGACGGATAGAATTTTCCATGCTGACCAGATTAGCAACCTCTGACGAGCCAGCACGAAGAAGTCGACGATGAAGCAATTGCGTCATTCCTTTGAGGCTCGATAATGGAGTCTTCAGCTCATGCGAAGCCATACTAATAAATTCATCCTTGGCAGCATTTGCTTCTAAAAGCTCCTTTGTTCTTTGTTGTACCTTCAACTCAAGAGATTTAGCATATTCCTCCAGCGCTCGTTGTTGTTCCAATACCTGGATTTGCAACTGATGTGTTTGGATAGCGCGACGTAGTGCTGCAACAAAATAATCCCGGTCAATTGGCTTCTGAATAAAGTCATAAGCTCCACCGCGTAATGCTTGAATAGCAAGATTATGATCTCCATGACCAGTAATCAGCAGCGTTGGAGTATTCTGACGCAATTCTTGTATTTTCTCTAACAGAGCCAGCCCATCCATTCCTGGCATCTTGATATCGCTGACAATCGCATCATATTCGCGTGCGCGGATTAACTGCAGAGCTCCAGCCGCAGAATCTGACGTATCAACATTCACATTTGGCATACGCAAGAATAGGGCTTGAGGAAGCGCCTGTAACAAAGCTGTATCATCGTCAACAATGAGTACATTAGTATTAGTCATTCTAATCAATCACCTACTTGAGAACTATTCATCATATTTCAATGGAAGTTGGATCCAGAAAATAGCACCCTCACCAGGATGATTTTCGAGCATAATTGTCCCCTGGTGCTCTTTAATGATCCCATAGATAATAGATAACCCGAGGCCAGTACCAGCCCCGACCTCCTTCGTAGTGAAAAAAGGATCAAAAATGCGTTGTTCCAGGTCTATTGGGATACCAGGGCCGGTATCACCCACACTGATATCTACCATGCGCCCCTTTGTTGCACATGTAATGGCAATCATCTTACGTGGTGAGTTAATAAGAGCATCACGAGCATTTGTCAAAAGATTAATAAAAACCTGCTCTAATTGAATGGCATTGCCCATTACTACCACATCGCCAACTGGAAAATGCAAAGAGACCTCAATCTGTCGGAGACGGAGCTGTTCGTGCATAAGCGAAATGGCTCGTTGAACAACCTGAGTAATTACCACAGGTTCTCGACTGACTGAAGCTGCTCTTCCAAATGTCCGGAGATGTGAAATAATTTCTGTTGCCTTCCAAACTTGCTGCATAGCATTATTTAGCTCTTGTAAGATGCGTCCGGGATCAGTATCAGCCATGCCAAGTTCGATTAGATCAATCGCATTACCCACAAACAGGCCAATATTGTTCAACGGATTATTGAGTTCATGAGCAACTCCAGTTGTCAACTCCCCAAGAGTTGCAAGCTTCCCAGCCTGTACAAGCTGTTCTTGCTTTGAGCGCAGTTCTTGCTCCCGATTCTTGACCTCCTCTGATGTTTCTTTAAGATCACTCATGATATGGATCATAGCTTTGCGGCTATTTTCCAGGCGCAAATTCGACTGGTGTGAGTCTTGTAAGAGATGCATCAGAGCCCGTCGAGAATTTTTTAGCCGTTCAGTCTGCTTTGCAAGACGACTACGTTCCTGCTCATAGTCAGCCAGGATATGAATCATTGCCTTGCGCTGATCAGCCAGCTTTCGATTGAGAGTATTCAGGTCAGTGAGAATGTGAATAAAGGCACGGCGTCGCTCTTCGCTCTTAATCACACGCATTTCAAGAGCCTGCTTTTGCTCCAACAAAAGCTCATATGCCTGTTGTAACTCTTCCAGGCCCAGTTTTTTGTATGGAGGGGCCTCGGATACTGGCTGCGGCACTTTAATCATTTAGCTTGACCTCTACTAAGCTTTTCCAGCTCGCGCTTTAAATTCTCAATCTCCTTCTCCAAGGCAATCATTTTGAGTTCACGACCGACCACCACTTCTTCAAATTTTTCGAGATCGAGAATTTTTTCCTGGAGTTCGGCCTTCGATTCTTGCAAGTCATTAACTACCTTCTCATATGCACGCATATCGCGGAGAATACCAATGGCTCCAATCACCTTTCCATTGGTATCACGCAAAGCCGAAGCATTTAATGTTGTTGGGATCACTTCGTGTGAGGCGGTACGTGGATTGAGACGAGCATTGCGTGTTACGCCTCGCTCAATAACTTCTTTGAGTGCGGCCAAAAACTCACGGGTTTCTTCTGGACTAATGAAACGAGAGAGAGACTGCTCGAGGACCTCGTCAGTTCTAAACCCTAACAGCTCATAGACTGCATCATTGGCTTGCAAAATTTTGCCTTCCAAATCTGAAACGAAAATCGGGTCAGGAGCGTTTTTAATTAAGCTGTCTGAATAGGCAAGAGCCTTATCCAATTCACGCATATCGCGGAGAATACCAATGGCTCCAATCACCTTCCCGTCGTTATCACGCAAGGCGGAAGCATTGAGTGTTGTTGGGATTACTTCGCCCGAAGCACTACGTGGACTAAGGCGTGTATTGCGAATAACCCCCCGCTCAATGACTTCAGTCAGGGCTGCTAAGAACTCGCGTGTCTCTTCTGCACTTACAAAGCGTGAGAGGGACTGCTCTAACACCTCATCGGTCTTGAAGCCCAATAACTCATAGACTGCATCATTGGCTGATAGAATTTTGCCTTCCAGATCTGAGACAAAAATTGGGTCAGGTGCATTTTTGATCAAGCTATCGGCATAGGCACGCGCTTTATCTAACTCACGCATGTCGCGTAGAATACCAATGGCACCGATTACCTTGCCATCCGCATCACGCAAAGCCGAGGCATTCAATGTGGTGGGAATGACTTCATTTGATGCACTGCGTGGATTTAGGCGAGCATTGCGTGTTGCTCCCCGTTCAATCACTTCACGAAGGGCGGCTGTAAATTCACGTGTTTCCTCTGCGCTGATAAAACGAGAGAGGGATTGCTCGAGAACTTCATCGGTTCTGAAGCCTAACAATTCATAGATTGCATCGTTAGCTGACAGAATTTTCCCTTCGAGGTCAGAAATAAAGATTGGGTCGGGTGCATTCTTGATAATAATGTCTGCATCAAGCGAACCATGCGACTTGCTAGCCTGCTCTCGATTTCCATGTGATGCTGTTGGAACAATGTTATCTAGCATAAAGGACCTCCTCTCTCTAACTAGAGCATACATGCCATTAGCCAATCTATGGCATGATGAAAGTTGTGCCGCAAATGCGCAAACATAGGAGACTGTATTTTAGTACAATCTTCTCTTAGCAAAGCGATATATGTAAGTATAACAGAAGCTTTTGCTGAAGCGCAAGAGTACAAACTCACTTTATTGTAGAGTTTAAAAATTAGGAAACACTGAGATTTCTTCTAGAGATTACTATACAACACATGGTTGATTTCTAGCTATGATTGTCCCCTTTTGGGTTAGTACCTCCTTGCTGACATCCCCCGGAAGATAGTTATATTAGGCGTGATTGGATTGAGCAGATTAGAAATTGTAAAGAAATAAAAAGAGAGGGCGGAGCTGGCGTTTGGTGTAGTGGGGCTTCACTGGTGCTATGCTCATGGTCTCTGTGTCATCTTCTTCTGCCAAGCAATATCTGCTTTGATCTGTGCTGCGGTTTTGCGGTAAAAACGCTTCACATCATCACGAATGTGTTCATTGTACGAGTCCCACGTGCCAAGATGACCAAGCAAGAGGTGATGATCTCGGCCCCTCGCTTCACAGAGCGTGATCAGGTTGTGTGGGTCAAGTTCCAGGTGAGGATGAAGATGGAAGGGTTTGATATGGTGGACTTGCAGCTTTCTGCCCTTGTAGCCGCAAGCCATACACGCAGGTTCACGGAGTCGATGCTCTTTTGCTACTCTTGACCATTCGGGGCTTCGTTCTCGTCCATGTGCTCTGGCAATATGGGCACCGTAATCCAATGACTTTCGCATAAGGTGTGCCTTTTTGAGTTGTCCTTTCTTGAGGGTGTGTGTCTTTCTTGTGGGTTGCAAGAGTGTGCTTCCTGTAATAAGCACAGCAACTATTACCAGGAAAGCAATTAGTAATAAGATGTTCAAAATCTTCTCCTTGTATCTGTTTATCTATTGTAGAGACTTTAGAAGCTCTTCTTTTTCTCTCAAACAATGATCAGCACCTTAGATTTCATAATTCCTCTGTTAGAGGAACTACTCTGATCCGCTCACTGGAAAGTCTATCTCATTGAGGATGAAAAAACAATCCTTGTAACAGATTCTCGAGAAATTGGGGACGAACTCACGTCGTCTAACAATGAGTTTTTGCTCTGTATTAGAGCATATGGCTTGCTTGTTGGTCTCCATCTCCGGGGCGTGAAAGTAGGGTAAGCAAACAGGAGGTCTCAAAAATAGCGAGAAGCTGACATGATGGAGAAGTGTGTGATATACTTTCAATACCGGAAATTCTTGGTCAATCCGATCGCTATCTTTTTCCTGGGAGCCCAAACATATGGTTACATGCAGATCCTGCGGCACAGCATTCAATGGCAACTTTTGTACAAATTGTGGCACGCCTGTCGCTGCTTATCCTACTATTCAATGTCCTCGTTGTAACCAGAGGATTGCACCAGGCACCGCCTTTTGTGCATTCTGTGGTCTCGCACTCCAACCAAGCCCTTACCAAGGGCAGACACCACCATACGTCCCGCCCGTTCCTCCTCAACCTGCGCCACCACAGCAAAGCAATGTGGGGAAATATGTGCTTGGTGCGCTTGGTGGTGCTGCCGCAGTGATTGGTGGGGAAATCCTCTTACATGATGTGGAAAAAGGCATTGAACGTCATGTTGAGAGAGATATGGTACAACGTGAATGGGGTCTGGAATCGCCTCATCACCGCCATCATCATCACCATCACCGTCGCCGTTGCATGTGCGGACATGAATTTGGCTTTGATATTGAGATCTGCCCTCGTTGCCGAAGACGCTGGGGAAGTTGGTAGCCCGCAGCGAAA
>CBJMBI010000186.1:0-7318 GCA_966427955.1 uncultured Ktedonobacterales bacterium | reverse complement strand
TAATCAGAGCCAATGGCCATTTCCAGCTATGCTACAATGGCAATGTTCAAACCACCAATTCTAGCTTGCGTTGTATTTAGGAGTTGTGATCATGGTTTCAATTGGTATCATTGGGAGTGGTGCATGGGGGACAACATTAGCCCTCCTGCTCGCTCGCAAAGGCATTGCAACCACACTGTGGGAGCATAACAGCGAACGCGCTGCGCACATGCAACAGCAGCGAGAAAATACCTTGTTCCTTCCTCAATTCTACTTTCCCGATAACTTGCAGGTTACAGAAGCTATCGAGGAAGCTGTAGCCAACAAAGACCTTCTCCTGCTGGTTACACCTTCACAGCGTATGCGCGAAAATGTACGACTGCTTGCTCCCTATCTTGGGTCAAAAACCTTGCTGGTCACTGCAAGTAAAGGGATCGAGATAGCCAGCCACAAACGTATGACCGAAATCCTTGCAGAAGAATTACCTACTGCCCAAAAGCGCATCGCTACACTGAGCGGGCCCAACCTTTCACACGAAGTGGCCGAGGGAAAACCAACAGCGGCAGTTGTCGCATCCAGCGAAATGGAAGTCGCGATACGTATCCGCACTCTGCTCAGTACTAGTACATTCCGTGTTTACTCATCCAAAGATGTGATTGGCGTCGAACTAGGTGGGGCACTTAAAAACATCATTGCCATCTGTGCAGGCATAACCGAAGGACTAGGCTACGGTGAAAATGCCAAAGCAGCCATTACAACCCGCGGTCTGACAGAAATCTCGCGCCTGGGAATTGCAGCTGGTGCCAATCCCCTTACCTTCTTGGGCCTGGCTGGGATCGGCGACCTGATTGCAACCTGCTCCAGCCCACTGAGCCGTAATTACCAGTTGGGACGTCGTTTAGCAAATGGCGAACAACTCTCCGATATTTTGCAATCCACCCATTCCATTGCAGAAGGAGTATCAACCACTAAGGCAGCACTTGAACTGGCCGCTCGCTATAATGTTGAAATGCCCATCACACAACAGTTGAGTCTCGTACTATTCAAAGGCTTGCATCCATACAACGCTGTGCAAGAACTGATGATGCGTGATCTAAAAGGAGAACTTGAAGGAATATTCTAATTATTCCAGCAGAAAAGCGGCAGCACAATGTGGAGGTTTTGGTTTTGCGCAAGCTCATTCAGGTCAATGTCACCTTGGGTTGAGGCTGGAATACCGCTCTAAGTGCACAAGAACTTTTGTGATAAAATTGTCTATGGCCATTAGACACAACTAGCGTTTCTTGATCAGTTTAGGCTGTATCTTGTAGTCCTGTAAATCGAATAGCTGCTACCCTATTTATTTTTCAACTGGCAGACACGTATTGCTATCTTGATCCTGCAACCGGGAGGAAACATGACTGGTCCACAAGACATGGAGTCTACACTCCTGGGAGAGTTGAACGCGCTTCGCTCCCAAGCGGCAAAAGAGAGGAAAGCTGCACGTGCAGAGCTAGCAAGCATGGCCGCCCTAGGTGCACAAGTCAGTAGGGCTCTCATTCAAACTAGCACTTTGCATGATATGCTGCATGCATGCACTGATGCACTTGTCCAACATCTCGATGCAGCATTCGCCCGCATATGGATACTTAATACCGAAACACAAGTGCTTGAACTACGAGCAAGTTCTGGAATGTATACCCATCTTAATGGCGCTCATAGTCGCATTCCTATGGGTCAACTCAAGATCGGTCTCATTGCACAGACACACCTTCCACACCTTACCAATACAGTCATTGGAGATCCTCGCGTGAATGACCAAGAATGGGCTAAGCGAGAAGGCATGATCGCATTCGCAGGCTATCCTCTGCTCGTTGAGGACCGAGTTGTAGGAGTAATGGCATTATTTGCCCGTCATACACTTAATGATTCTACTCTGCAAATTATGAGTTTTCTCGCCAATGGAATTGCCTTGGGTATCGACCGGAAGCACTCAGAGGAAGAGCGCTATCGCCTCTTGCTTCAGGAACAGCATGCCCGTGCCGCTGAACTCGCTCTCGAATTGCGCAATACCTTCCTCTCTCATGTGTCCCATGACCTCAAGAACCCTCTGGCATCTATCAAGGCAACGGTACAGCTATTGCAGCGACGCCTGACTCATGGACGGCAATTAGACACTAACCAACTCCTAGGGGATCTGACCAAGATTGAGTCACAGACAAATAAAATGACTATGATGCTCGATGACTTGTTGAACATTTCCCAACTCCAAATAGGGCAGCAGCCTCCCCTTGTTTATCAACCACTGGACCTTGTAAAGCTCGTGCAGCGGGCGGTACAAACACAGCAAAGCATGGGACATTTTCCCCACATCGCTATTGAAGCACTCGTCCCTGAGTTAACGATTCCTGGTGATCCGGCCCAATTAGAGCGAGTTTGTATAAACCTGCTTTCCAACGCGATTAAGTATAGCCCTCAGAGGACGACAATTATAGTGACCATTTCAAAAGTTGAGAACGAAGGGAAATCCTGGGCGAAGCTGACAGTACAAGATCAGGGTATTGGCATCCCAGCGAACGAGATACCATATATTTTCAAGCCATTCTATCGAGCTAGCAACGCCACCATCAATCACGTTACAGGCTCAGGGATAGGCCTGGCAAGTGTCTCCCAGATTATCAAACAGCATGGGGGAACCATTACTGTAGAAAGTACAGAGAAGATTGGAACAACCTTTGTTATCCATCTGCCACTCACCAACGAAGAACATCCCAACTAGCACAAAAATGGGATAATCGATAGCAAGCAATTCAAATTGTCCCTTTTTTCCCCTTGAACCTTCCTCTTTGATCAGGCATCATGAGGCAAAATATTACTCATGCGAGAGCAGAACAGCTTGCTGATCAACTCGCGTTTTCATTTCTCAAGCAATACATAGAAGAGCAAAGCCATTTTTTCTGAGAAATGGGCCAATTTAACAATCAATGATTACTCGATCTCTAACATGCTCTAGTCTTAAACAAAAAGGGACAACTTAATGCTATCATACAAATCAAGGAAATTTGAGAAAAACCAAAGCAACGCAACAGATACTAGTAAACAGAATGATTCCCTAAATACATTCAAGAGGCAATTATACAAACTTGAAGAGAAACCAGAATGCAGCCAATTGTCCAATCAACCCCACAAAAACATAGGGGATCTTATTAAAGAAAAACAAGCGGACAAAGAGGCTTGCGACAACGCCTTCTCAGATTTACTAAAATCTACAACAAGGGCAAAAAAGAAATTGGAAAAAATTCTGCAAAATGAAGAGTTATCCCTAGATAATTCGGTAGAGCGACAACTCGCAGTCATTGAAAAAGATCCATATTTAATGAGTTTAATTGAAAAAGATATAATAGAAATTAAAAACGAAAAAAAATTTCTTATAGAAGAAAAATCTCGTATATCTACATCAGAGTTGCTTTGCTCTACCATGACTATCCATATCAGAAAGGCGTTAGAACATTATCTAACACTTTTCCATGCTTGTGGAATAGACCTTGATGCTCATCTTGATAAAAAACATCTAGAAATACCTCAATATTTCAGTATTGAGCGTTATCGCAAAACTATGGATCGTCTTCCTAAATTCCATAAACACATTGCATTAACACAAGCAAATTTTCTTACCCACAATGAAGATAAATTTCATAACAAGGAAATTTTTAAAAGGATTCAAGACATTGCTCAGAAAAGAGCATCTTTAGATGAATTAAGAGAAAAACTAGAAACTTGGGAAAAATGCAAGAAGATTATTCAAGGTGCAAAGGAGAAATTTGAGGTGGCTATCTATGATCCAAGTAGCATAGAGAAGGCCAGTAGAGAGACTCTGCTAATCAAGCCCAAATATGGTAGAGAAGCTTTGCAAATTCTCCAAAAAGCTTATATTCAACAAATCCAACATAATAGAACAAAGATGCTAGAAAAGGTTGAAAAGAATGATATCTTGAAGAATTTTCAAGATGCTTGGAATAAAGAAGAAAAGAAATTAGATCTACTATCGATTCATCAAATAGTGAAAGAACATGATGAAAATGCTGAGCATATAAAAGAAGAGCAAGAAATTCTGCAAGAAGGATTAAAATTAACGGTAGAACATTGGAAATTATATGAAAACAAATATGATGAAATGATCAATGGGTCTTCTACTATTCGTAGAAACGCTCTTACTTTCTATCATTTTATAGAAAAAAATATCACCCGCCGTCTTTACGACAGTTTAGATGCACTCGAAAAGAAAAGCCGAGAAGCACTCCGCCTTCTCGAAAATGAAATCAAGGAGCTTGATTTGTTTCAACATAGTGAGCGATCTAATCAAGCAAAAGCGGCAATGGAGCAGCCATCTCCAGCAGACACACTGCAAAATCATCTTGAGACTTCATTTACAGATACCAATATGACTGACCAGCGGAAACACATTGTCACCTCATACATGCATGGCTTGTTTGAAAAATCTCATCATCAATTCCTCGATAAGGAAACAATTGCCAAGTTTTGTAAAGAAAATATCGAGGAAGCCAAGCAGGTAGGTGCATATTTAGAACAGAAGCATTTCATTCACCACAAGATACGAGACGAAGCTATTAAGCTAGCCATTCATTTAAAACATGAATTTGGCTTTCCTATCCACCATGCAAGCATTGACGCAGATTTCAATATCGTGAGATCTCGTCCATCAAAAAAGAATTCGGCCAAAACGCCTAAGCTTGAGATCAATCCTCAAGGAAAGATCCTCAAAGACAACCGAGTGCAAAGAGTCTATCTCATCGGATTTCAAGATGAGGCTAAACCCATGGCTCTTCTTGCTATCCAATCAGTAAATACAAGTTATCCTAAATTTGGTGCTCATACACCGCTTCCAACGGGAGGAGTTGTAGATGTTGTAACTGCACAATATACGAGACAAGACCAGCCCAATTTGTATAAGGCCACATTAAGCCTAGAGACTCTCCAAGAAACACATGGCCAGAAAGAAATCGACATGCCAACGCTCGAATTTTTTGAGACCGAAACGGTAACGCTCAAATCTTGTGACACCGAAACGGTTAGGAACAATACAGCTCTCTATGATGTCACCACTTTCGCAGGCAAAGTGAAAGATAGGCCACATTCAGTTCTCCCTGATAATTCCCTATCTGATAACTCCAAGGAAGAGAAGGCCTATCAAGAAACAACGAGACCCTGCATGGTTAATCTCGGTGAACTTCTCTCCGCTGTGAGAAACATTGTGGAAGGTTCTGGCCGCTTTTGCCCGTCGTGGAAGGCAATGATGTATATCAAAAGGGAAATAGCTGGACAAGTCCTTGGCAAAGAGACAGTTCCCAAATCAGACGAAACGTGGAAAAAGAATGGCGAAACATGCTGGGCAGACTTTCACGAATATTCTACCAGTATGAACATGTTTGCCAAATATCTTGCGGTTGCTTATCGAGAAGAACTGGGATTGGCTGGGAGTAAATAAGCAGAGAGATGAGCGCCCCTTGATATTTTCGGCTGAGAAGCAAATAATCAAGTGCTCCATCTTGTCCCTTTTTCCCCCTTGAACCTCGCTCTTTGATCAGGCATTATCAGAAGGGAGACCACTCGCGAGAGAACGGCTTCCTGATCGGCTCTCGTCCTCCTTTCTCAAGGAACAACAGAAGAGTAAAATCTGGTTCATTTGACAGCAAATGATTATTCAATTTCTAATGTTTTATATTAGATAAGGAGAAAACAATGGATAGAGCAAGAAGGCTAGATGTTCCAAACCAAAGCAAGTCTAGAAAAAAAGCAGCGAGAGAACGAAATAAAATAAAAAAGTCTCGTGAAGCAGTCGACAACCCCAAAAAATCAATAGATGCTAAACCTGATTCTAAACCTTCAGACGTACTTAGAAAGCATATAGAGTCACTTCAAGAAAAATCAGAAAGCAGCCATTCGTCCGATCTGCCCCAAGAACAATTAGAAAAGCTTATCGAAGCAAAAAAACAGGAAAAAGTGGATTTCGAAAGCGCCTTTACAGACCTACAAAAGCATATAGAAATCGCAAAATCACGCATATCTGAAGAAGTTTCGAAACAAGCCGCAGCCTTTCAAGAAAATCCATATATTAAAAATGCAATAAAAGAAATAGTAGACAAACAAGGAAATTCTTCAAGGAATACAAAAGATTTAAAAGATTTGTCACAGGAAGTTTTACAGGAGGAAATTCTAGAAATCATTAAAAAAGATTCATATTCGTATAAATTATTCTCAAACTGTGTAAAAGATATAATAAATAAGCAATTTGCAATAATTGAAGAATATCATGATATAAAAGAATTAGTTTCAAAAGATATAGATAATATAAAAGAAGAAAAAAAATTTCTTCTAGAGACAAATAGCACAATATATAAATTACGCAATAATTTTAATGAAGACCAAGAAATAATTAAACAACTGATAAAAAACGATATAACGTATTTCGACCATTGTGGAATAGACCTTCATGCTCATCTTATTAAAAATCATCCAGAGTCACCCGAATTTCTGAAAATGGACAATTTGAAGGTTTATTTTGGTTATCACTCTAGCAAGAGTCACATTATCAAAACAGGAAACAAGCTTATACTTCAAAAAGCAGTTAAATATGATGAAAATACAGTTATTAGACAATTTCGCCACATTGCTTGCTTGAGAAAGGCAATAGCAAATTGTCAAGTATTTCATTCCTCAAGCCAAAAGAATTCACAGGAGATACGAGGGGCCAAGCTTTCTTCTTACGACTGCTGTCAGGAGGAATTAAACAGTTTGCGAGACCGCAGTCGAATTACTCAAGACGCAAAGCAGAAATTTGAGACGGTGATCGACCAAGATGATCAAGCTATACACAAGGCCGCCTATGAAGAAACTCAGCAAGCATTGCAAGAATATGGTGGACTAGCTTTGGAAATTCTCAACCAAGCCTATCATAAACAACTACAAGGGGAGAAGATTAACAAGGATGAGATCTTGAAGCAATTTCAAGATAGACATAAAAAAGAAGAAGCATTCCTGCAAATTATCGAGGAAACTTTACAAAAAAATGATAATGTAAAAAATTTAGAAAATGAAGACAAAATCATTCAAAAAGCATTAGATTTAGCAAAAGATTTTGTCAATTCAATTGATGAAATTATTAATAATCGATACAATAAAGTTACTGGTAATTATAGACACGCTATCTCCTTCTATAATTTTGTAGAAAAAAACATCACCCATCGTCTTCCTAAGAGCCTAGATGACCTCGAAAAGAAATGTCAAGAAGCACTCCGCCTCTTCGATGAAGAGATTAAGGAGCTTGAATGGCTTCACTCCC
>CBJMBI010000185.1:0-7353 GCA_966427955.1 uncultured Ktedonobacterales bacterium | reverse complement strand
AAAGTAGAGGCCTAGTTCGTAATTATACACATTTCTCTGTTAGTAGTCTATAAGGTAGAGGCCTAGTTCATAAATTTTTTCTCATCGCAGTTCCATCATTTTTTGTTTTGTTAGTGGATTAGAGAACCCTTTTGGTCGTATGACAGTATCAGTTATCATAGACAAAATAGTAGAGGGCCAAATTCTAGCATAGCTGAACAAACATTGTCTAGAAACGCTCGAGTTTGCGCAGCGTAGAATTGATAGCCACTTTGAGGCTTTCAATGACGCCTTGCCCTTTAACAGCCACCGCCTCAAAGCTCGGTACACGATAAGGATTCAAATATTGTTCTAGTACCGATACAGGAAGGATATTCTGGATGTCGCGCTTGTTCCATTGCATGACTAGAGGAAAATTCGTCACATCTTTGTTCATGCGGCGCAATTGCTCTTGGAGTTCATTCCAACATTCGATGTTCTCCTGAAGCTTACTAGCTTGTGAATCGGCAACAAAAATCACACAGTCCGCACCTTTGAGAACTGAAATGCGTGTTTGCTGATAGAGAATCTGACCGGGAACTGTATAGAGCTGGAAGCGAATTTGGAAGCCGTGTACTTTTCCTAGCTCAAGCGGTAGCAGATCGAAGTAGAGAGTACGCTCCGTCTCCGTATCAATAGAGACCATGTCGCCGACATCTTGTGGATTCACTGCCTTATGGATGTAATGTAAATTCGTCGTTTTACCACACAGACCAATACCGTAATAAACTATCTTACAGTTTATTTCACGTTTGGCCATGTTAATGAGGGACATATAGCCTGCTCTCCTGCCCACTTTGAGATTGTTCTTGTCTGCGTTGCGGATAGATATTGCTTGTTTCGCATTTCTCTGTAGTCAACAAGGTCGTTGTGCTTGCAACGATCTCCAAGAACAGAGATATGATAGCAGAATTGACAAGGAAAGGCAAGAGCATGGGACGAGTCTAGTGAAAAGATAAAGGATTGCACACGAATAAAATTACTCTTCCTGCTCTGTTCACTTGTGGTCGTTTTGACGAAGTGCCTCCAGAAACGACTGTGTGGTATCAGAGTTTAGTGCCCAACGCAGAAATGGTGGTATTTGAACAGAGTGCTCATATGGCTCATTTTGAGGAGAGTCAGAAGTATATCGAGGTATTAAGATATTTTCTTTATTGTGTTGAAGAAAAGGTTAAGTAAAGTGATTCATGGTTTTAATGAAAGATATGTATCAGGTAGGTCATTGGCGAACAGTACAACGTCACCCGGCTTAGCAATCTGACCAAGAGTTGCTGTTACCTCTTCTAGAGTATTGACGATATGGATGTGTTCGGGGGGAAATCCAGTCTCCTGTAAACCAGCAAGAATTGGCTTTGTCTGCTGTGCCCCCACGAGGATCACGTGGTTGCAAACCTGTGCTGCATGTTCTCCGAAGCGCTTATTTTCAATCTCCTCAAGACTGCCTAACTCCACCATACCCGGCGTAACAAGAATTTTAGCATTTCCACGCATCTGTGCTAATACATCAAGGCCATTGTGGACGCCAACTGGATTGGCATTATATGAGTCATCAATTACCGTAATGCCGCCTTGAGAAGGCATCAGTTGGAGACGGTGTTGAGTTGGCTCTAGTCTTATTGCGTTGTGAACAGCCTGAGCCACAGGCTGACCCAGCAGATGTACTACCGTTAATGCTGCACTTACATTTAAAATATTATGTTGACCAAGCAAGGGAATACTAACACGGAACTCTAGGTTTTCAGCATTCCAGCGCCAAGTAAAGTGGGTAGCGCGTTCATCAACCACAATATCCGAGGCCACTACATCAAATGAGGCATCTGTCTCACCTTCCAGGCCATAACGCACGACGCGATAACCGTCACGAATTGCCCGTTCTGCTAAAGCCGCCGACGTACTCTCACCTCCATAGATCACGACAGGACTAGCTGTTGGCAGAGAAGCCACAAGTTCGTAGAGGGCGTCAGCAATGCGTTCTAGGGAACCAAAGCGTTCCAGATGCTGTGGACCAGCGGAAGTTATCACTCCCACTTGAGGCCGGACAAGCTTACACATCTGTGCAATTTCGCCGGTATTATATGCATCCATCTCGACAATGAAGAGTTCATGTTGCGGCTCCAGGTTTTCATTGATGGTGCGAGTTATCCCCATCAGAGTATTAAAGCTTTTCGGAGTCGGTAGGGTGCGCTTATGGGGAGCAAGTAACTGGGCCGTGATATGTTTAGTACTGGTCTTACCATAACTACCAGCGATGCCAATCACAAAAGGTTTGTAGCTAGTGATACGTGAATGAGCACGGCGCACAAAGTTTCGTCTGATCTGTGCTTCTACCGGGATCATAAGCGTATTGCCTGCAAGGATGAGCAGTAATACTAGTCCAGGAACAAGCAAACAGGACAGTACAACTATCATCGCACTCACCAAGATGGGTGTAGTGAGGATCAAAACAACTAGTCCACAGGTAGCGAGAAGTGTAAGAACTAGTCCTGTGCCTAGTATGCGAGACATTCTAGCCGTGTAGACAAGAGCTTTCTTTGCTGGAAGGGGCCTCCAGAGAATATGAAGTAGGGAAGCACCAACAAGCCAACCTACACCGATACCTATTCTACGAAAATCTGTGGGTAGAGCTAGTGTGAACAATCCAAGGAGAAGAGTTGCTACACTAGCGACAAGGGTAGCCGTTGACCAAAGCCAAGCCCGCTGACGCCCCCATGCCAAGAAGCGAGGAGCTTCATATTCTTCAATTTGATACATTCGAGCGGCTACTAGCGCTGCTCGAATGATCCAGACGAGCCAAATAATGGCGGCCAGTCCTATGATGGAAGGTGCAATCATCAAGATGTTCCTCGAAAGAAAGTCTCTACAACGCGACAAAAGTAGGCTGATTGCTCTAAATAAGCATAGTGACCAGCCCCTTTGAGTACGACTAATCCAGCATCAGGGATGAGTTTCTCCATAAGTTGTCCATCGGCCAGAGGTGTATCCTCATCATTTTCGCCCCATACCAAAAGAGTTGGTGCTTGAATGCGAGGTAGTAAGTCACGTAAATCCTCATTGACTACGCGTACCAGAGATGCGCGAACTGTACCTGCAGCCTGCTGATAGTCAGGTGAACCGCGTTGTGCTACCCGAGTGCTGGCCCAGTTACGTAATGGTGGAGGAACTATAGAGGTGCGTGAGAGCCAGCGCAAGCTTTTGAAAGTCCGCACCTGTATCCAATATTTCATAGTGCGTTTTGGTCGAATACCTGCACTGTCTACTAGTACTAGTTTAGCCACACGCTCTGGCCATTGGCTTGCAAGCTTGATTGCCACACGGCCACCATGGGAATGGCCTATGACACAGGCCTGACCGATGTTAAGGCTATCGAGCACTGCAACTGCCCAAGTTGCGTAGTCGTTGGTTGACCATGGAGTAGGTGGAGGAGGAGTAGCACCAAATCCAGGAAAATCGGGTGCTATGAGCGTAAAAGCATGCTTTAACCCATCCATTGTAGGCTGAAATAAAGCACTACTCACTCCCCAACCATGCAGTAACAGTACAGGAGGGCCGCTGCCACATTGCTCTATGTGAGCAGGTGGCTGCACTGAAGAATGTAAGTTAGTTGACATATTTTTAGGAGTACTCACTTATGGCTCCAAGGAACTGCAAGCCCCTGGAGTTCTGCTTCAGACAAACTTGTACACCGAGTTGGTTACCCAATGCCTTATCACATTAAGATATCTATAGTATATAGTCGATCTGACAGTGAGATCTAGAAAGCCTTTCATCTGGATGCTGTTTTCTGACCACCTAAAGGGTTAGCGCTGAGGAGTGAAGAACTAAACGTAAAGATACTTTGGTGCTTTTCCTGATGACGCTTCAGCGCAATCTCAATTAGGGTCGTTACCAACTCTGGAAAATCCACTCCAGCTGGCTCCCAGAGATAGAAAGAAAGAGAGCCCGGTATGGGGTTAATCTCGTTGACGTAAAATTTGTTCTCTGAAGGCTTCACAAAGAAGTCAATACGTATGACTCCTGAAGCATTTAAAGCTTTAAAAGCATTGATGGCGGTTGATTGGATAGCCTTTGCAAGGTCAGCATCTAGTGGTGCTGGTATGAGGCGCTTAGCACTTTGCATACCTCTAGCCTTGCTTCCTCTCTGCTTATCGCCATTGAGGTATTTGTCCTCATAGCTCAAAGTTCCACTACTAACGGGCTGTTCACATACAGAGGCACGAGCATTGGTACTGTCACCTAAGACTGAGCAATTGATCTCGATAATATCTTGCTGGGCGGGCTCAATCATTAGGCGGCTATCATACGTAGCGGCAACATCAAGAGCAAAACGTAGTGCAGAAGGATCTTCTGCTCGTGAGACACCAATACTAGAACCAAGGGTAACTGGTTTGACATAAACTGGATAGCCAAACCGTGATTCGGCCTCTGCCAGGACAGCATCAGGCTCAGACTTCCAACGAGTTCTACTCACATAAAGATCGTCAATGACCGGTATTGCGAAACTACGTAAGACAGTTTTAGTTAGGATTTTATCCATAGCAATTGCAGAAGCTAGTACGCCGGAGCCAACATATGGCAGATTTGCCATCTCAAGCAGCCCTTGTAGAGTGCCATCCTCGCCATGAGAGCCATGTGTGAGTGGGAAAGCTACATCAATGGGTGCGAGAGAGGGTTCAGGAGTACTGCGACTGAGCCAACTACGTTGCACTTGAGGCTTTTGGTGAATGAGTCCTGGCTGTGTAGCATCAACATTAAAAATCACAGGTTCTGCTATTTTAACCAATTTTTCAAGATCTTTGAAATTCTCTAGATGTTTTAAAGCTTCACCTGTGAACCATTTGCCTGACTTTGAGATATAGATAGGAATGGGAATGTATTTATCAGTAGGTAATGCTGCCATTGCCTGGTGTGCTGTTAAGACCGAAACTTCATGCTCGACAGAGCGACCACCAAAGATCAAGCCAACGCGAAGATGAGGCATTTGTATTCAACTCCTTCTGCGAAACGACTAGTTGCAGTTTGGTTAGCTCAATGAAGGATAAGCTTCTTAAATAAAGAAAAGAGCAGTTTGCACTGCTTTTATCGTTAATGCTTTTCATGAGCTAGCGATCTGGATAATATGACTCAAAGTAATTATATTCAGGTTCCAATGCGCTCTAATTCTAGCACAAAGTAAGTGAAAGTTGAAGGCCAAATTTTGCATACTTGGCATTTGGTCTGCATTCTGTATTTACGCGTTATTTTTCTCCACATTACCCTGTGGAATGCCTCGATCTCTTGCCCATTTTCTTGTCTGTGCCTGCTTTAACGACTCGACTCGACCTCTTTGCCGTTGAGGATGCGCAGGCTTTGCAGGGTCTGGATCAGCTCATCAGGGTGCAGGCCATACGCTCCCCCATACAAGCACACTTGCCCATTGCTGAACACGTAGCCAGATTCGAGAATCGGAGCAGGATAGCAGGTAAAATTGCCAATGAACTGCTCTCCATCGATGGTGAGACTCCCAGAGAAGACAAAGATCCGACTACAATCTTGTTCTGGAACGCCTTCGTATTTCCAAAAGGTGTAACCGACTGACGTAATGCCATGGGAATGCTTGGAACTGGCCACATTGAATGTCAGGTTTTTATAAGACTTTTCGTACAAAAATTGGAAACAGCGATCAGATTGATATGCAAGACCGATACGTCGATCTGCTGGAAAGGGGTGAGAGGTGCCATATCTGCTATAGCGCAGTCCAAACACCTCTTCGGTCAACCCGTAGACGGGGAAATCGACCGAGGCTATCACTTCTTCTAACGGTTCCTCGCACATGAAACATCCGCCTTTCAAAGAGTTTGCTTCAGCTATCATTGCTCAGTTCTCTTGTTTCCTCCACAGCTTTGCCGTTGAGTACGTGCAGGTTTTCCAGAAGCTGGATCAGCTCTTCAGGATGCGGGCCACACGCTTGCCCGTGCAAGGACCTGTGTGAGATTGCCCCGATTTTGGGGGGTGGGAGAAGAGAAATTTGGTATACTAGAGCCAGGAGGGTTCAATGGGTAAATCTCAGCCGACGTATAGTAAAGCATTTAAGCAGGAAGCCGTCAGGCTTTTCGAAACCAGTGGGAAGAGTAAAACACAAATAGCAAGAGATCTTGGCATTTCTGATAGTGCTTTGAGTAAATGGTGTAGGGAATTTGGAGAACGAGGAGAAGAAGCATTTCCAGGAAAAGGTCATCAAAGCTCTATAGAAGAGGAAAATAGAAAATTGAGGCGTGAAAATGAAATACTGAGGCAGGAAAGGGAAATATTAAAAAAAGCTATGAGCATCTTTGCGCAGCCCCATCTGTGAAATATGGATTTATTCATGAGCATCGCCACCTCTTTCCGATTATTCGCATGTGTCATGTGCTTGGAGTCTCAGAAAATGGATACTATAATTGGAGTAAAAGAGGAAAGAGTCAGAGAAAGCAGGATGATGACTATCTTACAGAGCGTATTAAAGATGCGTATGATACCAATAGGGGTGTGTATGGAAGTCCTCGCATTCATGCAGAGCTGAAGGCACAGGGCATCCGCTGCGGAAGAAAACGAATAGTTCGACTGATGCAAGAAAAAGGGATCAGTGCTCGAAGAAAGAGGCGCAAAGCACGAACAACGAACAGTAACCACAATTCCCCGGTTGCTCCCAATCTGCTCGAACGTAATTTTGTCGCTCATGCACCCAATAAAACATGGGTAGCAGATATTACCTTCATTGCCACATATGAAGGATGGCTCTATCTTGCGGGGGTATTGGATACCTACTCGCGTAAGTTGATTGGATGGGCTATGGGCAAGTATCATGATGCAGAGCTAGTAAAAGAAGCACTGCGTATGGCACTCATTGGGCGACAGCCGGGAGCTGATCTGGTGCATCATTCAGACCGAGGCAGTGAATATGCCAGCACCAGTTTTCAAGAAATACTGCATCAGCATGACATCCAGATTAGTATGAGTAGAAAAGGCAATTGCTATGACAATGCCATGATGGAGAGCTTTTGGGGAACACTTAAAGAAGAATGTGTTGGTCAACTTATCTTTCGAAGTCGAAAAGAGGCAAAAACAGCACTCTTTGACTACATCGAAGTATTTTATAATCGAAAACGAAGACATTCCGCTTTAGGTTATCTGAGTCCAGTTGACTTTGAAAAACACGGAAAACAGAGAGAAGATTCTCCCTTGACAATGAAATGATTGTATGGTATACTTAGCATATACATATACAATATATCTTTTCTCTCTTTTTCATCTCTTTTGATGTTTCTCCAGTGACTCAACTTCCACGTTCGAGTCCCCCCCAAAAGCGGGTCAACCTCA
>CBJMBI010000184.1:0-7398 GCA_966427955.1 uncultured Ktedonobacterales bacterium | reverse complement strand
AGGTAGTGTAGCAAATAGAAGAAGATGAGTCAAGGCCGAATAGAGAACAGACAGAGATCTTCTTTGGGAAGGGAGTCCCTTGTCTATTAGCACAAATGCTGATATCATCAATCATGAACTATGCTCCAGTTGCGCAAAAGTCTAGGCATTGGCATTTCTCAACAAGAAAGCCATAAAGAGAGAGGCATAGCATGAAATGCCAGCATACAAAAAGGAGAATGAGATGATTTGCCCCCGCTGTCATAACCAGCAAGCCGCGGGTCTCAAATTTTGTGGGACCTGCGGCGCATCGCTACAGGGCAACTACACCCCACCACCAGGACAAGGAACAGACCCTTACGCCTACAAACCACCAGAAGGCTATACGCCTCCCAATCAATATGAGTCATATCGCTCTAGTCCACTAGGCAACGCCGTACCCAAAGCTGAATTGCATAATCCTAAAGGCCCATTACGCGTTGCCGATGTAACCATCACTATCGATGGGGAACTTGTACCAGTAGTCGATGTCATGCT
This sequence comes from uncultured Ktedonobacterales bacterium, assembly GCA_966427955.1. GTDB lineage: Bacteria > Chloroflexota > Ktedonobacteria > Ktedonobacterales > Ktedonobacteraceae > DASYAN01. The sequence goes on along the minus strand of CBJMBI010000184.1, from coordinate 6,882 downwards.
TGGCAATCAGATGCCCATCTACTTCGAGCATCATATTCTTCTCTGGAAACACCCAGGAGTGCAGCTGGGTTTTAAGTCACTAAAAGGTGCAGCCAGACGCTTCTTTGCAGGCCTACAAGTCTTTATCACAGAGGCTCAAGGACCTGGCAACATTTCTTTCTCACGTGACTCTGTAGGGCAAATTGTAGCGCTGCGTCTCGAGCCGGGACAGACCGTCGAAGTCCGAGAACACCAATTTCTAGTGGCCACTGGCAACATTGATTACAACTTTACCTTTGTACAGAATGCAGCAAGTATCCTGTTTAGCCGCACGGGCCTATTTATCGATCAGTTCACAGCTCAAGGAACTGCAGGAATAGTCTTACTTCATGGCTATGGCAATGTCTTTGAGAAAACACTGGCTGCAGGTGAAACGCTCGATGTAGAACCTGGTGCATGGCTCTGGAAAGATCCCTCTGTCCAGATGCAGGTAACATCAGTAGCGGGTTCACAAAGACGAGGAGGCAGCATTTTAGGCGCGATCGGCGGATTTATGGCAGGTTCATCCGTCGTAATGAACCGCTTTATCGGTCCTGGTCGTATAGGCATACAATCTATGACCTATCATCCACCAACCACTGAAGGGGCACCGCGTGCCGGCGGTCAGAGCAACTTCAATCTCAGCGGCCTAGGAGATCTCTTCTCTTGAGCTTCTCTCACCACCTCAAGAGACAAAGCTTCTCCCTTCAGACAAAGAAAACCCCTGCCAAACTATAGAAATGGCGGGGGTTCTCTGCCAGCGGATATTCTTTCTCTCCAAGATCGATGAATGCCAATCCACATGTCATGCACATATTAAAACATGTCTTCGCTGAACAATCAACTAGTACTGTTTTTCTCCTTATTAATACGTAAAATTTTGAGCATATATTGTTCTGAGTTCAAGTAAGAGGGATTGCGCTTAATATACTTGCCCACAACTGAAATAGGATGAAGTTTGATCATTTCCACAACCAAGCTAGGCAATAATTTGCTATGATCATAATGCATTAAAGCAATGATAGGAGCATTTTGGAAGGTAAACACGGCATCAGAGGCAGCTTCATACTTCAAAATCTGCTCAGGAGTAGCCAAATCTTTTACTAGCCAAGTCATATCAATTGAGATACGTACAGCTTTCCATCCTTCGCGCAATGCTTGAGCAATAAACGTCTGATGCAATGAGAGTAAATAATATGGATCGAAACGCTTTCCATTTGCCAAAAATACTTCACGATCTTCATGCAATACTAGTTGTCCGGAAGCGAGCAGGCTATCGACATCAATCTGCAACTTCCTAAGTTCATCAGTGAGTTCTTTTACTTGTGTAGGAGCCGCAGCAAAGAGACATTTTTCCGATAGAGAGAAGCCTACTCGCATGAGACGCGCTGTCACGCCTGGAATTTCTGTCACCTTACTATAGAGCTGGCAGATATGTGAGCCAGGGGGAATACGCTCTGATTTACCTTCAACACTAAGATCCATAACCATCTGTGAGGCGGCGACCCATCCCGTTTCTGAAATGGGGGGGAAGCCTCATCCTCCTTTCTCATATCCATCCATACCTGTCGCTGCGCTGGAGTATTTAACCATATCGATGGGAGGTATAATGCCCAAGTCTCTTCAGTTCTGGCACTAGCTTCGCCGTTGGACGAAGCGAGCACAACGATTGACCATGAGCACAACAAACCAAGCCATGGCTCCAAAAATGACCATATTAGCCAGAAAAACGAGTAGAAGAATAAATGCTAGTTCCTGCACAGAGACAGCTTTGATGACTAAAACAATCGGCAATGTTGCAACAGACAGAACAAGCGAGAAAAACAGCGCCCAAGAGACGATAACATGATAGCCTTGGGCACGCGTAAGTGGCTCTTCACCAGTGTAAGGGAAGAGCAAGCGACGGAAAAGTAAGAACCGTGGTCGCTCCAGCATACAACTACTACTACCCTTCTTGCTGCCGATACTGCAACCATCGCTGTAGCATCTCTTCTGCTTGACAGAGGATATTTACTTCATTCTGATAAGTCAGGCGGAGACAGGCCTCAGGAACAGAAAACCACTCCACCCGATCATATTCATGATCATGCAATGCAATATCACCACCCACCGCCTGCAATAAGAAATGACGCACCTGCTTATGATAACGCACTCTTTCGCGCACAAAAGAATAGCTAATACTCCCAATATAAGCGATTAGCTGGACCTGCAAACCAGTTTCTTCCTGTGCCTCTCGTACAGCTACTTGCTCAATTGTTTCACCTGATTGGGGTGTTCCTTTTGGTAAGGCCCAAATCCCACTGTGACTACGCCCTACCAACACCACTTCCATGCATGCTGAACCGCTACTACCAGGGATGAACTCTCTCGAATCGTACTGGCCCTTCCTCACAAAGTTCTCTTTAGGAGAGCACACTGGAGCTAGACGGAAGACAACCCCTCCCGCTGAATAAGCTCGTAAAGTTTGATATCGCTCCATTCTCGCGATATATGTTCTCCTTCATACCACCGAAAGTGAGGAGCGAGTACCCCTGCTTCACTCCATAAAATCTGAACACAAGATAGTTCTCCACAGAGAATGTAGAGTGAGTATAGCGAATGCTTCAGCCCGTTGTCAAGTTAGCCGTGAGAGGCAATTTATCCCTTTTCTCCCCTTGATTGGCACACCAACTCCACAGTAGAGTTTTCTTGGGCTTGGATCTTTGTTTCTGCTTCACAAATGGACACGTTTGCCATCCTCAGCAGGATACCACACGTCGGACGGCCTCGAGATTGCGCAGAGGCGCATCGGGTGAAACCGCACATCCAGGAGCTAACAGCAATGAACCTTCACCTGTTGACTCTAACACCTGGGCTACTTCTTCCTGAACCTGACGAGGTGAGCCATTTCTGAGCGTTTCGCAGTTTAAGCCTCCCATAACAGCCTTACCAGAACGCAATTTCCCTTCTTGGAGATTCGGATTCCCTGGAGCAAAAGCATCCCAACTGATAATCTGTACTGGATAAGCTGCCAGTGAATCGAAATAGATCCGCTCACCACAATTATGCAGGATAGTCAGCTTGCTCCGACTTTTGATCGCATCCAGAAATTCCAGATCGTACTGCTCACCAAACTCGTGATACTGATCCTGCGTCAACAGATCTTGCGTCGCCCAACCATTGGTTACATAGAAAATACCACTGGCACCTTCCTCCATACATGCAATCGCATAATTAATTAACGTCTCAGTAATCACGCGCAATGCAGCATGCAGTGCACTCCGATCTTCACGCATACTATCAAGCACAGGCCTAGGGTTATTACCAACTAAATATCTAGCCACGCCCAGTGGACAGAAGATAGTCTGTACAAAGTAAGCATCATAGCCGACTTGATGGTTAAGTAACTGCATGAGACGCAACTGATCTACAAAGGGACCATGATCGGGATCAAGCTGGCGTATACGTTTCCAATCAGACGAACTTCTAATGGGAGTACCATCAAAGATTGGCGCTTTATATTTTTCACCGGAGGGGCGATAACGGGCTTTCCAGGCTTCAGCAAAGTAAGTCTCTCGTGGATTTACCTTCATAAAGTCCCAATCATGCTCGGTGAAGTTCTCTACCAATGCTTGCATCAACAAATGTGTATCCCATTCACGGGCATAATCGTGTTGCCAGACACTTACAGGAACACGATCAACTTTGTCACCGCGTACAGCGGCATCAACTCGCTCTTTTTTATTCATAAACATCCTTTCAAGGCATAATGAGTACAATCATCCATATCGGTCTTTCCATGGAGGTTCAGCGATAAACCGATCTCCTACTGAAGGCAATCAATCGCATTAACCATTACAAGCATTTCTCATCTTTGCTTAATCGCTACCATCTAGCGCTTTGAACCGATAGCCGACACCACGCTCAGTCAAAATGTATTGAGGATGGGCAGGATCTTTCTCCAACTTTTGCCGCAAATATGTAATATAGAGACGGAGATAATGGGCCTCATCTCGGTACTCACGTCCCCAAACCTTCGAAAGCAAGGTTTCGTGGGTCAACAAGCGACCGGCATTACTCACCAAATGATAAAGAAGGCGATATTCAGTGGGACGTAAAATGACTTTCTTACCACGTACCACTACCTCTCGGCGCGCAAAATCAATTCTTAAGTCTGGATCAACAACGATCTCTGTTTTACGAGAGGGAGGGGCCATCAATGAACGCCGCAACAAAGCCCGGATACGAGAGAGGAGTTCACGAGGGCTGAACGGCTTGGCCAGATAGTCATCTGCACCCAAATCCAGCCCATGAATTTTATCTTGCTCACTCTGCCGAACAGTGAGCATTATAACAGGCACAGTCGATACCTCTCGAATAGCTCGTAGAGCTTCGAAGCCATCCATTTCAGGCATCATCACATCCAGCACTATCAGATCTGGCAGATTTTCACGCAATTGTTCTAACGCTTTTATCCCATCATTAGCTTCTATTACTCGATAATGCTCTAATTCTAAGTTCATGCGCACAAAATCACGAATACGTGCTTCATCATCCACAATAAGAATGGTCATATCTCGTTGATCAAATATTTCCTGTTCCATCATCAAATACCACCATAGGTAATTGCGCTTTTTCTTCACGAGGCAAACTGAATGAAAAAGTCGAGCCTTCCCATAGAGTGCTCTCAACCCATATCCGTCCTCCATGGGCTTCGACAATGGCGCGACAGATATACAAACCCAGACCTGCCCCTGGCATAGACTGTACAGAAGAGTCATTAGCACGCTGGAAACGGTTAAAAATCTGCTCCTGCTCGCGCAGAGAAATCCCCATGCCAGCATCACGCACGCTAACAACGACCTCTTCTCCAGTAACACAACAAGCCACGGTAATCTCAGCACGACGCGGAGAATATTTCACAGCATTATCCAACAAATTTTGTAAGACTTCCTCTATCCGGTCGCGGTCCGCCATCACCGTGGGTAACTGAGGCGGAATTGACACGATGATCTTGACACCAGGTGTTTTGGCACTCAGACGACGTACAACACTACGAATCAGGTATTCTAGGTCTAGTGATGCAATATCCATTTGTAGCCCATTGGCTTGAATACGCGAAGCATAGAGCAGATTGCCTACTAGCTTATTCAAACGGTCAGCCTCTTCTTCAATCGCAACCAAACGGGAGCGCAATGCAGCCGAATCAAGCTTAGCATCGCTACGTGCCAATGTTGACGCATAGCCTTTAATAATAGCAATTGGCGTCTGCAACTCATGTGAGACGATCGAGATAAAGGTTGAGCGCTGCTCCTCTTGCTGACGCTCAAGCGTAAGATCCCGCACATTCAGAATACCACACGTTGGTTCATCTCTAACAGAACGCACACAGGAGGCGGTGACAGCAACCGTAAAGCGCTGCCCATCGCGTGCGCAAATAATCATTTCACGGTTTACTACTTCCTGACCAGCAAAAGCTTGTAAAATTGGAGAATCCTCTAAGCCTAAATTATTTCCATAACGATCCTGTGGGCGCAAGACCTTAAAATAAAATTGACCCAATACCTCACTTTCGCGCCAACCGGTCAGGCGTTCCATAGCCGGATTAAAATCGATGATGCGTAAGGCATTATCAACGGTCAGTATACCATCAGTACTATGCCGAAAGATAGCCGCAAGTCTGGCTTGCTCTTTAAGCAAAGACTGCGAGACAAAAGCACTACGTAACCCAGCAGCTAGTTGTGCAATAAAGAAGTGCAACGCACTCGAAACATTTGTATCACCTGTATAACTATCCAGCTTTCCCTCTGGCTCCAAGAACGAATGTGCAGCTACTGTCCGTAAAAAATGGAGAACACCCAGAGGTCCCAACTGATCATAGACAGCCAGAGAGCCACATTCAATTCCTTGTTGCTTCACCATATCTTCCGCAATCCCAAGCTGCAGAGCCAAGTCTGGAGGAAGCGTCTCAAATACTAGCGGATGCCGTGAGTTTGGTTGCATACCTTCCTGAACATAGGCTAGAAGTAAAGGCAATGTTGGCTCACTTATCTGATACAGGATATACTCAGCACCACTCTGAGGATCAAATGCCTCATTTGACACAACAAACACGCCAGCCAGACCACGAAATAATTGTACGGCACTACCAATCAGAACAGTTATCATACTTGCAACGCGGAGAGACCCACTTTATTTATGTGTTTGAATCGTAGACTTGCCAGTCAGAGGCAACAGTGCTATTGTAACATATATATGCTGAGGTGAGTAGACATATGCATTTCGACATTTTCACCCTTTTTCCAACAATGTTCCAGGGACCATTTAATGAGAGCATTCTCAAACGAGCCCAAACGCGTGGACTGCTCAGTATTGCGCTTCACAACATTCGTGACGCCACCACTGATAAACATCATATTGTAGACGACTATCCATATGGCGGTGGTGCCGGCATGGTGATGAAGCCTGAACCAATTTTTGCAGCCATCGAAGCTATCCATCAAACAGGACCAATCATTTATCTCACTCCTCAGGGGCGGCTTTTCAACCAACAGATCGCCCAGCAGCTTGCTCAAGAGTCCCGTATTACGCTTCTGTGTGGCCATTACGAGGGCATTGATGAGCGTGTATGTCAGCACCTAGTAACTGATGAAATCTCGATTGGCGACTACGTGCTCACGGGCGGAGAATTGGCAGCGATGGTTCTTGTTGACGCAGTGAGCAGGCTCCTACCAGGTGTACTAGCGGAAGATTCTCCGCTAGACGAATCTCACAGTAGCCACCTATTAGAGTACCCACAATACACGCGCCCGCTAGATTTCAGGGGATGGCGCGTGCCTGACGTGCTGCTTTCAGGACACCACGAGAATGTTGCTCGCTGGCGAC
>CBJMBI010000183.1:0-7404 GCA_966427955.1 uncultured Ktedonobacterales bacterium | reverse complement strand
CCGTGAGTACGACACAGATGGCCGCAACTCTTTTTCAGTTGCAGCAATTAGATCTCGAGCTTGATCGATTCACCAATGAATATCAGGCCGTTACAGCCTCGCTGCAAGGGAATGCTAAACTACGCAAGCTACGTTCTGACTATGAGATTGCACAGGAGGAATGGCAATCCAGTTTACAAACCCAAAAAGATGTAGAATGGACCCTTGAAGATCTCAATAACCGTCTTCAGCAACAGGAGCAACGGCTTTACAGCGGTTCGGTTACCAATCCTAAAGAACTCCAGTCTTTGCAGCAGGAGGTACAACGACTGCGTGCCCAGCAAAGTCGTCAAGAGGAGCGCTTTCTGGAAGTGAGTGACACAACAGAGGCTCTTCAAGAGACTGTTCAGCAGAAGCTGGCAGAGTTACAACAGGCGCAAGATGCTTGGCAGGAAGAATTCACTCTATTAACCACTCGAAGGAAGCAGGTTGAAGAACAACAACAAGTACTCCGTGAGAGACGAGAGCACATAGTAGCCAGTCTTGATGTAGACCTCGTCAAGCGCTATGAGACTATGCGACGTACTAAACAAGGGCGAGCCGTTTCAAAGGTTGAACAAAATTCCTGCCAATGGTGCCGTGTGATTTTGACCCCAAGCGAACTACAACATGTGCGCATCAGTAGCGAGTTACAAACATGTACGAATTGTGGTCGCATCCTATATTACGATCGCCAGAGTTGATCTTTCCTTTATTGAGTTAGTAGCATTGTTGCTCTGCTTAGCGTCGGTGCGGACGCAATATTTTTTCGGTGACGATTTCCTACTTATGCCATATACGTAATTTGATCTGGTAAGTTCTCTTGCCAGCAAAATAGTGAGGAATAAGGCTGTTTGGACAATTGTTTTCACATGTAGAAAGCAGCATCAACGGAAAACTTCCACTCTAGTAGATATAATGTAACCGGTAACTGCTCTGCAACGTAATTATTGCATACTTCGACCAAGATCTTTCTCTAACTAGAGTGATATTCGTTACACTTTTCTCTAGTGTCTCGCAAGTGAGAAGGCGTGAATGTAGGGAGAGGAAAGGAAAGCAGGTCTGAACCAATGAATGCTCAGGCGATATATATGTATCAGAATCCAAATGATCCAGGCAGGCCACGTAGCCCACAGCGTCCTGGCAATGGAGGCAATGGCAATGATACCGGAGGAAGAGGTGGCTCCAACGGTAGTAGTTTGCTTTTCCGCGCAGTCATTTTTGTGGTTGTAGCGGTAATTGCCTATTATCTTTTTATGCTTTTTACACAGAATAATGCAGTTAATGCCAACACTATAGATATCCCCTATAGTCTGTTCATTCAACAAGTCAAAGGGGACAATGTCCACGATGTAACATTCCAAGGTCAGGATGGCTATGGCGCGTTAAAGAAGCCTGTTACTATTCCCGGTAATAGTGGAAAAACCAGTAGTCATTTTCATGTGACTCTATTACCTAGCGGTGATCCAAATTTGACTCAACTGCTCATTCAGCATCAAGTGGAATTCTCGGCCAAGCCAGTTGCTAACAATGATTTCTTACTGTTGCTTGCCAACCTGTTGCCATGGATTCTGTTGATCGGGGCTTTCATCTTTATTGCGCGGCGTGCTACGCAGAGCCAACAAAGTATCTTCAGTTTTGGCAAGAGCCGGGCAAAGATGGTCTTGGAGGATAGACCTACAACAACTTTCTCGGATGTGGCAGGAGTCGACGAAGCCAAGAATGATCTCGTTGAGGTTGTTGAGTTTCTCAGGACTCCTCAGAAGTTCCAGCGCTTGGGAGGGAAGATCCCGCGTGGTGTTCTATTAGTGGGCCCTCCAGGAACGGGTAAGACACTCTTAGCGCGTGCTGTAGCAGGTGAGGCCAATGTTCCTTTCTTCTCAATCAGTGGCTCTGAGTTTGTAGAAGTGCTAGTTGGAGTTGGCGCGAGCCGTGTGCGTGACCTATTTGATCAGGCTAAGAAAGCATCGCCTTCAATAATATTTATTGATGAAATTGATGCTGTTGGTCGCCAGCGTGGTGCTAGTATCAATAGCAATGATGAGCGTGAGCAGACGTTAAATCAGTTATTAGTGGAGATGGATGGCTTCGATGCTCGGCAGGCTGTCGTGGTGCTTGCTGCTACTAACCGTCCTGATGGGTTGGATAAGGCGCTACTACGTCCAGGCCGATTTGATCGCCGTGTGACTGTTGATCGTCCCGACTGGAATGGCCGTTTGGCAATTCTCAAGATCCACACGCGTAATGTGCCTCTGGCTGAGGACGTTGATCTGATCACTATAGCACGTGGCACTCCTGGTATGGTTGGTGCAGATCTGGCCAATCTAGTCAATGAGGCGGCACTCCTGGCGGCGCGTCGGAACTTAGATGCTGTAAACCAGACCTGCTTCAATGAGTCACTGGATAAGATTCTGATAGGTGCAGAGCGTCCCTTAATCTTGAGTGAAGAAGATCTCAACGTTATTGCCTACCATGAAGGGGGTCATGCTTTGACTGGTCTACTGACTGAACATGTAGACCCAGTTACCAAAGTAACAATTGTCCCACGTGGTCAAGCGTTAGGGGTCACACAGTATACCCCCTTGGATGATCGCTACAACTACTCCCAGGATTTCCTAGAGGCCCAACTGGTTACTGCATTGGGTGGGCGTGCTGCTGAGGAGATTGCAATTGGCCGCATTACGACTGGCGCGGAGAACGATCTACAGCGTGTTACTGCGATTGCACGTCAGATGGTCACGCGTTGGGGCATGAGCGAACGGTTGGGAACAATCTCTTATAGCGAACGTGAAGATCCTTTTGCTGGTACTGCGTTAGCAAGTAATACACGTGAGTACAGCGAGAAGACAGCTGCTCTTATCGATGAAGAGGTAGATCGCATTGTGAAATGGGCTCATAGCCGGGCTCTGACACTACTATCTGAACATCGTGAAACGCTAGATCGCATTGCCAAGGCTCTACGTCTCTATGAGACGATCGATGCCAAACAATTGCGTGAGATTATGGTGGAGACAGGTGCTATTAATGCCGCTCCAGCATCCTATCGTTAGTCTTAGTACAATCGGTTTTTCTCCTTCTTGGTAAAAAGCAAGTCTGATCTCTTCCAAAGACATCAGGCTTGCTTTTTAGCTTGGAGATCTGGTCAGGACGATGTACAATAAGCAGTAGGGTTACTCAGCTTGACATAGTAACGAGGTCATCTTGGAAGCGCTCCTGCACATTCAGGAAAGTTCCCTTGCAATTAAGTTCATAGAGATCTCTCAAGCAGTGGGTGTGCCCAAATGATATGTTTCGATACGTTTTTGAAAGGCAATAGTTATGGCTAAGATAAAGTCCAAAGTGTTTCATATTCAGCCACAAAGTAGTGAGCAGGACATTGTACAGAATATCTCACAGCCCCAACAGCAGGGATTGCAGCAAGTTGTCCCAAGTGAAAAGCAAGTTGTCCAGAGGATTAAGCCTCGCTATCCAAGCTGGCCAACTTCTAGACCTGGAGCCCGATCAACATCACCTCTTGCAGGTATGCGCTCTGTCAATCCTTTCCGTCCTGAGCAGACGACTGAGATTAGCTATGACCAGAAAGCAGACCTGTCATCGATTGATGGTCCATTGCATTCAGTCTCAGATGCATCAATCCATGATTCAACGAGCTTAGATCAGTCAAAGAATGCACAGGATACTTTTGGTAAACGCAAACATCGCTTGTAAGTATAGATCAACATACATCATAGTAATCTCCTCTGTATAGTGCTTGTAGACATCTGTCTTCATTAGTACTACTTTAATGCTGCCTTCCATTTCAGATAAGGAGTGAGGACGCATGTGCGAAGAGTCTTACCTGCCTATTCTGATTGATGGGGTAAAGTTAGCCGCATGAGTTATGGTAGGTCAAGAAAGAGTGCGAATCTTGACGTTAATACTAATTAGAGAAGGTGGAGAGGTTATTGCTGAGCGCTTGGGTAGGGGATTACACAAATGAGAAAAAATCTATGCGGCTGCTTAACAGGATATACATCTTGTTGTCTATACAGAAGTAGATAAGGAGAAGATGTTTGCGGGGGTCTGCAAGTTGTATATTCGAAAGAGGATACATTGCAAACGCAACGACGAGGCTGGAACAAGTTCCAGCAATGTAACGTAGTGAGTCTTGTAGTGAGTACATATGTAGTTGCAGTGGCCTTGGGGCTGAATATCTTTGCAAGAACACAACGAGTGAATATAGTGGAGGCTCATCCTGCCTATATTTGCTCATATACTGACTCCACAAGGAAAGTGATAGGGAATTCTCCAGCAGTAAAGGGAGCCATGCATTCTGGCATTCGTCCAGATGTAGCTGCGAATCTTCTAACTTCAGTGGATGACGCTGTAATATCTGCTGACCAGCAATGTATTGCTGGTAAAAAAGCAAAGGCCATGCAAGATAAGGGCGGCATGTTGCATATGCCGCGTACTGGAGTGCAAAAGCGCTCCATCACAAGACAGATAGTTCCAACTACCAAAGCTGCCAAAGATGCTCAACAAGCTTCAACTGCTTCTCACTCTGCACAAGGTAAAGCAGCAGTTGGATTGGGCAATGTATTTCCGTTTGGACAGTGCACATGGTGGGCGGATCAGCGGTACTATCAGTTGCACGGAGTATTTGTACCATGGACGACGAATGCCTTTGCCGCGAACTGGGTCAATCTCGCCCGTCAATTTGGCTGGCACGTCTTCAACACTCCAATTGTCGGTTCTATTATGGTGTTGCAGCCGGGTATCCAGGGAGCTTACTCTGCTGGGCACGTTGGTGTGGTAGAACGCCTTCTAGATAATGGTTCTGTGGTTGCATCATCAATGAATTGGGGAATGAACCCAAAGATGGTCACAGAACATGCATTTCATCCAGGACCAGGTGTAGCTTTTATCAGCCGGTAAGGTTGAAATTTGTTGGCACGCTAGTGTGAGGCGTAAACCATCAACTGGTCACGTGTTAATAGAGTTTTAAGACCCCATGCATAAAAAGGACTGGGTATAAGTGCGAGATACTCAGTCCTCCGCAGCGGTAATCTCAACTCTCTATTTATGCCTTATCCTATCTGAGCTCATCTAACTCAGGTAATATTCTAGAAACAAAAGATTGATTTTTCCCAGTGATACTGATAAAGTAAGAATATCAACTTAAAGTAAGTTAAGTGTAGGAAAATATGATCAAATGCAGGAAAGCAGTTCCGTGGTCTACACAACCAGATGGAGGAGTCCAGTTCCCAAGAGTCTCTAAATTAAGTCCATTTTTAAAGTGGGCAGGAGGTAAAGAAAAAGAGTTGAAGTATATCCTGCCCGCAATTCCCGATTTCGAGAATTATTACGAGCCTTTTATTGGCGGTGGTGCTGTATTTTTTTCGATAGTAGCGCATAATAAATTCATCAATGATAAGTCTTCGGAACTCTTCAATCTTTATACGGTGATTGCACAACAGAATCAGGAGTTTTTTTGGGCATTAGATCTCATACTACGCGGGTGGCAAGCTATAAGTGATATTGTGGATGATGAAGCTAGCAACTTGATGAAAATGTACAAAGCCTATTCCTATGATGAGTGCTCAGCGCAAGAACTGGCGAGAAACCTGCTGAATTTTGTTTCTTCTCATGTTAAAGTATTCAAAGGCATGTTTGAGCCATTCCTAAGTAGAGATATTGACAATTTTATTCAAGAACTCCAGAAAAACCTCTTAAGCAAAACCAAACGTATGAAAATATTGGAGGGTAAGAAATGGAAATTGCCAGATGATGATATTGTAGCAAATATAGAATGTGCATTGAAAAGTGCTTATTATATGCATCTTAGGCATTTTTACAATAAAACTCATGTATATACCATGTCAAAAGGCATTGCGTCTGCAATATTTTTCTTTATTCGAGAAAATGCTTATGCTGCAATGTTTAGGTATAACAGCAAAGGAGAATTTAATGTTCCTTATGGTGGGATATCCTATAATCGCAAAGATTTAGCGCGCAAGGTTGAATATATGCGTTCTCCTGAATTGCATCACTACCTGAGCAAGACGGTGATTGGAAATCTGGACTTCGAAGCCTTTCTCCATACTTATCCCCCACAAGCAAATGATTTTATTTTTCTTGATCCTCCCTACGATAGTGAATTTAGCACCTATGCAAAAAATGAATTTAGTATGAAGGATCAAGAGCGTCTTACTAAATACTTACTCAACGATTGTCAAGCCAAGTTCATGCTCGTCATTAAGAACACACCTGCAATCTTTCAGTTATACAGTCAAACAGGTTTATGCATTAGAACATTTGATAAAAAGTATCTTGTTAGTTTTCATGATAGAAATGATAAAAATGCGGAGCATTTGATGATCACTAATTATTGAGTACCAATAGGTAGTTTTCTAGATTTCCCATGATATCTACAACATTTAAATGCCTTTCCTCAAAACTGACCACTAGCTCATCTATTAGTTTTTTTGTTTGTTTTTCATATTCACCTGCTATGAGCATGCCTCTGTCACTTTTACTGCCCTTCTTATCACGGAGGTCGATCCGCCTGAAGGCGACACTCCTCTGGAGTGGCTTCTCCTCACGAGTTTAGCTGTTGAGACCTTTCAGCAGGCTGCACAATGTGTTCTCTGGTACCGTTTGCATTGGCTCATTGAATGCTATCATTTTGTGCTGAAAAGTGGCTGCCACCTGGAAAAGCGGGGTGTCACCTCATAGGGAGATTCTCTCAAGCCTAGGCTTGGGCAGGAGTTGTGTAGCGTCTCTGTGCGTGGACAGAAGAGGACGTTCCTATACGATAGGTTGGAGCAAAGACATTGTTGGTAGTGTTAGGAAAACCCGGGGCACTACAATTCCCATCAGGAAAGTGCTCGATGAGTATATGATCGAGGGCCGGAAAAGTTGCCAGGATTAACTCTTGACCCTGAATCGGTAGCGATTTACACTGTCTATTTGCAAGTGTAGTGTTATCCACATCTGTAAAACGTATCGAGCCAACTGTTGAGGACGTAGGCCGCAGAACATTTAGTTGAAGATTATAAGGCGAAGGCCTGACAGCAGAAGTCGGTATTGGTGACATGACAAAGAGGCCTATACCTAGAGACAAGACAGAGAGTAACGCCATCGGCTTCCAAGCAATGCCATTTCCATTGTAATGCATTGAGAGATCCTTCCTTTCTCTGGGAGGAAAGAGGGATAATTTTCCCTCTTTCGAAAGAACAAGCCTAGCACTACCAGAAAAGTAGTAGCTTTTGACTTCATCTATAATATCGCTGAGAGAGGAGAAGTGTTACAGTTAACAGCCCAGGCTGAGAGAAGGGGAATTGACGGATGTGGTATCATGGGGTGTAATGGGGCTGTAGCTCAGTGGATAGAGCGTCGGTTTCCTAA
>CBJMBI010000182.1:0-7423 GCA_966427955.1 uncultured Ktedonobacterales bacterium | reverse complement strand
TTTTGCTGGTACGATAAAAGGCCCGAAGGTGTTGGCCCTATGGGTGCTGCTGGTGACAAACCAGGAGCTTGCTGATTATTTTGTTGGACTGGCTGTGGCTGCTGGGAAGGTAACTGACTATAACTACTTAATAGGCCTCCCGTTGCATGAGGGGGCTGATTCTCTGGTTCTTGCTGCCAATTGCTACTCATAAATATTGTCCTCTTGCTGACCTATAAGGGATGTATTCTTGCATTTGCCAATCCTCGATCTTTTCTAATATATAGATTTTCTAAAATATACGTCGCACAAACTCCCTTCTCTTAAGAAAGGGATAGGGGCAAGTGCAGCCTTCTTTCTAATGGACGTCTCTACTACATGGCGACTCTTACTGATAGAGAGTCGATTACTATAACGGATACGCTGGCATACGCTAACATATTTCCCCTTTTAGGGGGGGGAGAGCATATTTACTTCCCACTAAGGAGAATTATTCTATTTTTTATGCAACGTTTTCCTGGTCATCAATGGTCCAATCAAGGTGGTCACCATTAGAGCCTGGGGGAAGACGCCTGTGGACATTTGCTGGAACAGGAAATGTGTTCTGTTCAGTAAAATGCCAGTTCCTGCGATCGATTGGTGGGCAAGCAATTTGGTCAGTTGCCTCATTGCACCAACCCATTCCTGCAAATTCTATCACACTATGCCATATCGGGGCCGCGCCTGTAATGCCAGTTACGTTCCTCATCGGCGCGTTATTGGCATTGCCAGCCCAGACTCCAACAACAACGTTAGGTGTATACCCGATTGTCAAGTTATCGACATAACTATCAGTTGTGCCTGTCTTGGCTGCTACCTGGTAAGGACATGCAGGATTATAAGCACAAGAAGGATCATGATCTGTAAATGATAGATCGTGATCTCCAGGAAATTCTCGCCTACGGGCAGGTTCATCGATTAGCACAGAAGTGATCAGATAAGATACCTGTGGAGAGAGAACTGCTGTGGCAGCAGGATGTAGGGGATCGTAGTGGTAGAGATTATGCCCATAGTTATCCCAAATATCCAGGATTCCTTGTGGTGGCACACGCATACCAGCATTGGCAAAAACTTGGTAGGCTCCAACCATTTGTATCAATGGAATGTTTTGGGATCCCAGTCCCCAGGCAATACCATTATTCTGGAGTGTTGTGATACCCATACGCTCAGCTGTGATCAGTACATTCTGTGGCCCAGCATATTCCATGGCTTTCATTGCTGGTACATTATAAGAATTTGCTAGAGCTTCTCTGATAGTTGAATAGGTATTGTGGTGATAATTAGGATCACCAGTCTGACTATAGTCAGGGGGCGCGTACATTCCCTTGGCTGGTACTGTCGCTGGACTACCATTGGGAAAATAGGTCTTGAAGTCTGGTAGGACCATTCCTGGATACCACCCCATTTGAAATGCAGTGGCATAGATAATAGGTTTAAAGGTTGAACCTGGGCCACGCCCGGGCGCTGTTCCATCGATACCGCGCGGCGGGTCAGCAACGTTGTACTCACCTCCT
Source organism: uncultured Ktedonobacterales bacterium (assembly GCA_966427955.1). Lineage (GTDB taxonomy): Bacteria > Chloroflexota > Ktedonobacteria > Ktedonobacterales > Ktedonobacteraceae > DASYAN01. Next base: position 5,891 of record CBJMBI010000182.1, on the reverse strand, counting down.
ATCCTAGGATCTGTTGAGTCATAGTCAGCACTACCATCCATTGCTAGTATTTCGCCTGTTTTGGCGTTCATCACAACTATAGCAGCGTCATTCACATTATGTACAGTATTGAGAGGACCACTATCATTTGTGTACATCTGGAATTCTGGCTGCGTCAGGTGGCGTTGTACAGCATGCTCTACATAATCTTCCAAATTGATATCGATGCTTGTGCGGATATTAAAGCCTCCTGTTATAAAGGGAACAATACCCTGGTTAGGATCTCCATTACCCAGGGCCGTTTCTAGCTTATTGATAATCCAGTCTACAAAGTGCGGAGCCCGTTTAATTCTCTGGTAAGGCACAAATTGCATTTTTGCAGTCAACATTTCAGTCTGCTGAGCCAGCGTTGGAGTAATATGGCCCAGTCCGGCTACTGACATATTCAATGTCATCATTTGATTGAGTACGTCAGCTTGTCGTGCCAGTGCTCTTTGTTTATGTATTGCATCAATTGTTGGATTATCAGTTACTGGTTTTTGTGGCATACCTGCTAGTAACGAGGCTCGCGCCAGGGCCAATAATGGGTCATGCTCTCTAGTCTGTTGGTTTAAATCTAATTGAGCGATACCAGGAATGCACTTGAAGTTCTGGTCACAACTGGGCAATAAATGAAAATATTCCTCAACGGCAGCTTCAACTCCAATGTCCATTGAACCGAAAGGGGCAACATTGAAGTACATCTCCATGATTTTCCATTTTGGATAGTGTTGTGTTAAGCCGATTGCTAGCGCTGCCTCACCGATCTTACGATTGAGTGTTAGAGCATGATTGCCAGTCAAATTTTTGACCACTTGTTGAGTAATGGTACTTCCTCCTCCCAGGATCTCGTTGTGCTTGACAAACTGCAAGCCTGAACGAATAATCCCTTGTGGATCAATACCAGAGTTGGTCCAGAAGGAGTGATCCTCGGCGGCAATGATAGCATCGCGCATGACCTGTGGAATCTCATCATAGGTGACGGGTGTGCGTCGTCCTCCGCCCTGGCGATTATCATAGACCTCAAAGAGTGGCGTCAGGTTCCGATCATAAATGTGTGTGGTCTGTGAGATTACCTGGTGATTCAGTTGTTGTAATTTTTGTAACTGACTCTGGTAATAGGCAAAACCATATAGCATTCCTGAAAAGCTACTAATTATACACAATGTGCATATAGTGAGAAGTATGCAAGACCACAGATGCCCTCTATCTGACTGCATTTGCTTCCAACGTTTTCGTCGTTGGCGCATATGCATTGCAATGCGTACAACAGGTGAACGTTTCCATTGCTTTACCTCTTGATTTAGAAGTTTCTTCGTGAGCCTGTAGCTCTTGGGATGATAGTCCTCCATATGAGGACCTGGAAGCTGGGGAACAGAACTGCTTCTATTGCTAGAGGAAATTGTCTGATTTTTATTGCAATGTAGTCGAAACTGTTTTTTCGGTTGTTTATGGAAACTCTTGCAGGATATACAAGTATCTTGCTGTGTAAAATTAATATTTTGGAATTGAGTACTTATATATGACCTATAAATATCATGCTTCATGGTACAACTACCACCCTTTCCACCAAATCCCTCGTGATTTCTAGGTCAATGCTGTCATCAGACAGTATGTGTGTTCTGGTACTACCTATCTCAACGAACAAAATGATGCCCATTAACACAATGTGGGAAGATCAATCAGTGTATGGGCTAGCAAGGTGCTGTTAACCAGCCAGCTCCAAAAAGAGAGAAGGTACTATGAATCATCCCAATACATGCATAACGCAGCAAACTCATGTACAATAAGAATTGTTGTTCTCAAAGTACTAACGAGGAGATTTCTTCATGTTTCTACGGCCTGCCCATATCTTAAAGATCTGTACATATTTTATTTTTATATGTGCATTTTTAGGATTATCACTGTTAGTATATTCCCCTATCGTGCAGGCCGCTGACAATCCTATCCAGGTAAAATCCCGTAGCAGTAGTTTGATATTCCCTAAAGCCATTGACTTCAAGATTGGTGTGCATGACAGCAGCAGCTCTCTTGTCCAAGCGACCATTTATCTCACATACGAAGGTTTTGGTTATCAAGAATCACATCGGGTTAATGCCACTGCTTCTGCCTTGACATATACATTTGAGTGGCGCGATGATTTGGCAGCCAATGATGACCACTTTCCCCCTGTCGGTACGCAAATTAGGTATTATTGGACCATTACTGATACAGCTGGCAATAGTTATACTGATCCGGCGCAGACTGTAGCCGTTGTAGATAACCGTTTCAATTGGCAACATCTATCAAAGGGGCTCTATCAGGTCAGTTGGTATAATCGTGGGACAGACTTTGGCCAAATGATTCTTGGGAAAGTCGAGACCACTATTGGGGGTATTAGTCATAACCTGGGTGGAGGTTTGCGGCATCCGATTAGTCTGTGGGTTTATGCCAATGCCAATGATTTTCAGGGTTCTTTACCACCCAATGTCCACGAGTGGGTAGGTGGTATTGCATTTCCAGCTGTCTTCGAGGCCTCTATTGTGGCTCAATCAGCAGACGATGATACTCTCCAGCGTGATATGCCACATGAATTGACCCATCTTATTTTTCATCAATTGATTGCACCAGGAATAGTTCCAACTTGGTTCGACGAGGGATTGGCAGTTTACAACCAGAACTTTCATGAAAGTGATATGCTAGTACGGTTCAGAACAGCTCTCTATGACCATAATTTGCTACGGCTGAACTCCATTGCCCAAAGTTTTCCAGCTGATGCAGATAAGGCTTATCTCGCTTATGCACAGAGTTGGCAGTTGGTAGACTATATGTATCAGACATTTGGATTGCAAAAGATGAATATGCTGATCCACAATATGGATAATCCCAATCAAAGTTTTGATGAAGATATGCGCCAGGCTCTGGGAGTAGATGTTGCACATCTGGAGAATCAGTGGCATATCTCACTTAACCAGCCCCTTACGCTCTCAAAAGATCAGCAGTTAGAACCTCTAACAATAACAATACCGATATCTAATCCATATAATGGCACGACACTTGCTCTTCTTCTGCTAGGTATCGTACTGGTATTAGTCTCATCGCTTGGTCTTGGCAGTATAATAGTTTATCAACGAAAAATAAGACAAAAAAATCTTTTAGAGTGTAAAATTCAATATAATCCTCAAAGTAGTGTGCTAGACCGAAAAGGGTCAGTACACTGGTCCCAGCACGCGGTCTATACTAACCCGGGCAGTTATATCTCGCCGGAGAGAAAATAGTTCATTAGTTGGATTTTTAAATAGAGAAATAGATTAGGAGAAAAACCGAAAATGGGCAAACGGACGATGCGGATGGTAGTGGGTGATCCATCAGCCCGTTATTATCCATCCGATGTACTCTCACTCAACGAGTTGAGTTATTGGATTGCTTTCAGTCGTGTACTGGGTATTGGCCCAGTACGCTTCAAGCGGCTCCTCGACTTTTTCCATGAGGACGTTGCCGCAGCCTGGCAAGCCAGTTCCGCAGCACTTGCTGAAGCAGGACTGGACCAGAAGACTATCAAGAGCTTTATCAGACAGCGTGCCACCATCATACCCCAGCAAGAACTCGAACGTTTGGAGCGTCTCCGCATCCGTGTGATTACATGGAAAGATGAAACTTATCCACCGTTGCTCAGAAGGATCGAGTATGCACCATCAGTTCTTTACATCTGTGGCAACCTTACCGATGATGACCGACATTACTCACTAGGTATTGTGGGTACGCGCAAAATGAGTGCCTATGGACGTCAGGTGACGGAACATTTTGCACAGGAACTTGCCAGGGGCAAAGTCACTGTTGTTAGTGGATTAGCTATGGGTGTTGATACTGTTGCTCATACTGCCGCATTGGATGCTGGTGGGCGTACGATTGCAGTTCTTGCATGTGGACTGGACATCATTTATCCGGCATCGAACCTCAACCTCGCCAAACGCATTGTCGAGTCGGGCCAAGGCGCACTGCTAAGTGCATTCCCATTAGGTGTCCAACCGGAGGCGGGCAACTTTCCTGCTCGCAACCATATTATCTCGGGACTTTCACTGGGCATATTGGTTACAGAAGCTCCACAGAAAAGTGGGTCACTGATTACGGCTAATTCAGCTCTAGAGCAAGGCCGCGAGGTATTTGCTATTCCCGGCAATATCTTTTCACCCAGTAGTTCTGGTGTAAACAAACTGATCCAGGATGGCGCTCATCCGGTGACGCACATCAACGATATTTTGATGAGTTTGAACCTCTATATGGTACCCCAACAGGTCGAAGCTCGAGTAGTTCTGCCTACTAGTGTTGAAGAGCAGGCCCTATTGACCCTACTGGGGCAAGAACCCTGTCATATTGACGATCTCATTCGTGAATCCAAACTCCCTGCTCAGGATGTCACGGCTGCCCTGACGACGCTGGAATTGAAGGGGATGGTGAAGCAAGTTGGTGGGATGCAATATGTTCGGGCTGTACGTGGGTGATGCTAGCTCTTGCAGCTTGCTGACGCCTTCCTGTTATCCTGACGTGCGCACAAATTTTTCTATCGCTGTCATCTATTTTTTCCCAACCTATCGACTAACCATCTCTATACTTCTGCTTGCTTTACGCTTAGCACTTTCCAGAATTCTCTGGTCTGCCCCACCCTGTCTACTTTCTAACCGCTGTGTTACTTCATTCTTTAACAACTGAGCCTTTTTCTGTAGCTTCTCTAGTTTTCTTAGCTCTCGCTGCCCTGTCCTATCTGAGAGTTGCCGCGCTTCCTGTTCTAATCCAAGAGCATAGCGATTGAGCTGTGTTGAATGCATATCTCTTAGCTTTTGCTGCTCTAATTTTTTCAAATTATCTCCTGTCGACTGTATAATTCTATCTGCAATGCCCCGAAGAATACTTGTCAGATATATATCTAGCACAGGCACTGCAACAAGACCATCATGCCGCTGTCCTATTTCCTCCCTTAACTGCCAAGCCTTTTCCTCCAGCCGCTCTAGTCCCCTTCGGTTTTGTTCCCCTAGATTTGTTCCCTCTGGCAGTTGCTTCTCTAGCATCCTAGTGTATAGATCGAGCTGTACTGGATTCATAGCTCGTAAATTCATCCGCTCAACCCTCTGCTCTGGTGGACGCGACCTATCGACTATCAACTCTATACTTCTGCTTAATTTGCGCCCAGCACTTTCCAGATTTATCCAGCCAGCCCCACCTTGTCTCTGCTGTTGCACATGCTCCTGTACATCTAAAACCCTTGTCATAAGCCAATCTCGTTCCCTTTGGTTTTGCTCCCTTAGATTTGTCCTCTCTGGCAATTTCCACGCTTCCTGCTCTAGTTCACGAGCATATTGATGGAGCTGTGCTGGATTCATAGCTGGCAGCTCTAGTCGTCTCAACTTAGTGATAATTTCGTCTGCTTTGGCTTTTATATCATTGTTCTGTCTCCTAAAATCTCTCATGAGCTGCCGTGGAGACCTTTGAGCCATTGGCTGAAACTGCTCAAGTAAAAGTGTTTGATTTATCCGCTGCCTCTGTCTCAACTGCTCAGCTTCTTTCCTGAGCTGCCCTAGATGCGTTCGATCTAGCTGCTCTGGAGTTGTCCCCTCTGGCAGTTGCTGTTCTATGTTTTTGAGTAATCTATTGTCTATCAACAGTGTAACTTTTGTTACAATAATAGTAGCATTGTCCAGGTATTGAGACGCTGATCCAACCAGGCTTCCTTGTCGTGACAACTCACTCATGCGTTGATGTAAATTATCGGCTTCTTGCTTGTACCGATCTAGTTTCCTTCGCTCTCGCTGCTCTAGAACCGCTCCACTACGCATTGGCTGGTCTAGTTTTAGTCTTTGCACTCTCCGCTCTAGTCCCTGAGCATATTGATGGAGCTG
>CBJMBI010000181.1:0-7441 GCA_966427955.1 uncultured Ktedonobacterales bacterium | reverse complement strand
GCCCAACAAAATAGTGGGGATGGCAAAGATGATCAGAACGGCTACTAGAGAGCCCAAAAACACATTCAATGGCGAATTAGGAAGAAAGGTCAGTTGTGACCAGCGGAGGACTGGTGGTGCCACCAGGGGGATGAGACTGATCAAGAAGGCGGCGATAGCGGAGAGACCATAGAAGTGTCGAGTAGACGGATAACGATCTGCCTGGTATCCTCCAAGATAATAGCCAACTGTAAGATAAAGCAGAATGAGTCCAATCAAACTTGAAGTAGCAATCACTGTATCGCCAAAGTAAATTGGTAAAAGTCGCATGGCTGACATTTCAACTGCCAGCGAGACCGCTCCAGCTATGAAGACCTGGAAGATGAGCAGCCAGCCGTGGAATGTGCGACGTTGTTGGGTTTGACCTACAATTGCAGTTTCCTCTCGTATCTGTGCGTCATTAGCTGGACTAGGCATATTTGGAAACTCCCTTTTAACTGGTTAGATACTGCGTTTTTTCTTATTTTTGAGCATTAGATGATGCGAAGCGAGAGAAGATCTGCGGTTGAATCTCTAATGCTTCCTTACACAGTGCGCTATAAGCCTCGGAACCCATTTTCTGTTCAAGTGCAACGAGAAAACGTTCGAGCGTTGGTACACTTGGATCGTGGGCCAAATTTCTCATACGCAGGGCCTCCAGCATAAGTGCTATGCCCTCTTTATACTCATTTTTCTCATAAAGTAACATCCCCAGATTGGTAAGAATCATGCCAGCATAGTCTTGTTTGTCCATCGCTGTTGCCAGCCGCAACGCCTCTGTGTAGGAGTGTAAAGCCTGTTCAAAATTTTTTTCATGCTGGAAGATCAGACCCATATTGTGTAATAAAATACAATGGAGTTGATCGTCTGCATGTTCTTTGAGTAATGCTAGGGACTGTTCAAAATTCTGACGTGCTTGATGGTATTCTCCACGCGAACGCAAGAGTTCACCCTGATTGATAAGTGTCATGACTTGGCCTGACACATCTCCAATTTGTTGCTGTATAGTCAATGCTTGCTCAAAATAACTTTTGCTTTGCTGATGTTCTCCAAGTCGGCCATAGATCATCGCGACATGGCTAGAGACTAGTGCCTCGTCACGGCGCATTAAGAAACCAAAGGGGGGAAGCATTGCCGTGTAGAGTCCTAGCAGTGCATTCCATTCTCCCCATTGTATCATACTTTGGTGGAGTCCTTGCTCAAAGAGCAACTCACATGCATGTTGCCAACACCTGCCAAGACAGAGGTGTCGAATAGTCTTGATAATTGGTTCCACATCAACAGGACTCTGGCGTTGATTAAGAGGTGGGCACTGCTGCTGGATGAGTTGTTGATAATAGTGTGCGACCTGCCTATGTCCAGCGGCTAATGCTGCCTGCTGAGGATCAGTAGTATTGGGAGCTTCGCCATCCTGTATACTCTCAGGAAGAGAAAGAGCTTGATCTTCCTCAATAAAATGTTCCGGTATATACTGGTGCAGCAGGGAGTGGACCTTGTAGTAGAGCGTACCTGCTATCATGTACGCAGGTTGGACGAGACCAAGTTGCACAAAATGATGGAGTTCGCGTTCACATGCAGTTGTGAGCTGGCTCTGATTGCTCTGGTCAGCCATCCTATTAGCCATAATGGCTGTTACTATGCCTTCCAGGGGTGTCGGGTCATTAAAAAGGCTGAGGATGTAGAGGATGGTGCGCTGAGTTGTATTAAGATAATGGTAGATGCCTGTGATCAAATTGGTGATCACATCTCCGCCCCACATTAGTTTGAAGTCATCTGAATTGAGCAATGTATCAATAGGCAGCTCGCTTACCTGGACTAGCGCACTGAAAAGAACAAGGGAGAAGACATGGCCTGTACAACGTTGCCAAATTAACGAGAGTTCTTCTGGGTTACATCGAACGCCGCGTTGCTGGAGCAGGGCAACGCCCTCAGGAAGACTAATGCGCGACACCAGATATGAACGTACATGTGTCTGTTCGGTGTCCCTCTTTTCGAAAGGTGATTCGTAATTAGTTAGCAGGATGCGACTAGCCCCAAGATCTGTTTGTAACATGTTGAGAAAAGCTGGGAGGGCTCCTCGTCCTGCGACGCACTGATTCTCTTCTGGGTATAACAACGATTCGAACTGATCTAGCACAATGAGTGCATTTTCCTGTGGCCGACGCAGTATACGCAACAATGTGGATATCTGTTGCTCTGGCTTGAGCAGGCACAGCCCTGATTCGGATGCTCCTACTCCGTTGAGAATGGCGGCAATCAAGTCAGGCAGAGTAGTATAGCTGTCCAGGGTCAGCCAGACAAGATGGCATGGGGCCGATAACCCTTGCTGTTTGGCTAACTGCAAACGTTGGTAGATAAGCGCTGCTAACGTCGATTTACCTGCTCCTGGGCTTCCAGTAAGTACAACAGAACTGGTGTGGCCATCATTGAGCATGTGCTGGATTGTATTAATCTCGTCAGCACGTTGCATAGTCATCTGTGTATCAGTAGGTGGTGGCGTAGTGGCGGAGATATGGAATGCGGCTTGTTGTGATGGTTGTCTTTGAGATAGATCAGGCATAGGTTTTCTCGCTTATTCAAGACCTTCTAGTAGTAATCGGAAAACTGTCACGTGTGGAGTATTCCTCTCCCTATACATGTCACTATATCATACAGTATAGACGAGTTTGCATAGCAAAATAGCCTCAATGTGCTATTATTGGAAGCATTACAGCTTCTCAGGTTTGCTAGGAGCTATGTCTTATCTAAAAAGCCAATACTAGTAAGGTTGTGGTATTCTAGTCGAAAAGTCAACCATTACTATTTGACCAGAACCGTTTTCAAGTAGGCAAAAACGATCGTTAGTAGTTGAAATACGGAGGTAGAAGGGGTCATTGTATGATACGTATAATTTATATGGGAACGCCATACTTTGCAGTACCCGCGTTTAATGCTCTTGTACAGGGTTCGGCTCCTGGAGTTGTCCTGCCGGAGGGCTACGAAATTGTTACCGTTGTGACCCGTCCTGATAAGCCTGCAGGGCGTGGGCGCGAGATTGCTTTTTCTCCTGTTAAACAAGCTGCATTATCACATGGTTTGCCTGTATGGCAGCCAGGATCATTTAAGAAGCAAGAAAATAGCGCAGCGCTTGCTGCCTATAATGCTGATCTCTATATTGTGGCAGCGTTTGGGCAGATTCTACCGCAGGTAGTGCTTGATCAGCCGCGCTACGGTACGCTCAATATCCATGCCTCACTTTTGCCAAAGTATCGTGGTCCTGATCCTATTGCCGAAGCAATTTTGCATGGTGATAGCGAGACGGGGATTTCAATTATGTTGCTCAATGTCGGAGTGGATACTGGTCCGGTGTTGTTAAGACGTAGTGTGCCTCTTGCTGAAGATGAGACGACTGGGAGCCTGACTTTGAAGCTGGCAGAGGTCGGAGCACAGGCCTTGTTAGAAGTCTTACCACTTTGGGTGGCGGGCAAGATTACACCAGTACCACAGGATGAGCAACAAGCATCTTATACCCGCATGCTCTCAAAGGAGAATGGGAAGATTAGCTGGGATTTGTCTGCAATAGAACTTGCGCGTCAGATCCGGGCTTATATGCCCTGGCCAGGCTCTTATACTTCCTGGCGTGGCAAGCTGCTGAAAATTATTACAGCTTATGCCGTCAATAGTGACTCTCCTCGGTCAGGTGTTCCGGGGACTGTGTGCCTCTACCAAGAGGCAGAGCATCAGGCCTTAGCTGTAATAACCGGGGCTGGCTTGCTAGTCATCAAACACTTGCAATTGGCTGGTAAGAGGACAATGGGAGCGGAAGAGTTTCTACGTGGATACTCCCAAATTGTAGGAGAAGTGTTGGGATGAACCGGCTATATGTCGCAGGTCAACGAGCGCTTAAGGGAGTTGTGCCTATCACAGCTCCCTTTTTTGGGTTTCAGCGCTCTGCAAGTTTTTGGAGATTGTTCTATTGGCTGAGGGTAAATGCATCTCTTTTCTCCATGGCAGAAATTAAATAGTAATCAGCTTCATCACCAATGAGACTCTTAAGTTTTTCATGCAATCTACCCATACGCTCCATGCGAGCTGTAATAAACTGATGTTTTGATATTCCCTGTGCTGGTCCATGCATTGCAAGCTGTGCTGCTTGAGCCTCGGCATCTATTTGTTTTTTGAGTCGTGCTATTACACTGTTACTGTTACTGTTACTGTTCATGGTACTTCCCCTCTTCTTATACTATTCAAATGTATCTATATAAGAACGTCTGTCGTCCTAGTTCCCAACGTACTAGGCTACTTTAAATGAGGTGCTTCTTGAACGTACGCTGAATATTTTATTCTGATGGCAAATGTCATCGTACGATCTATAGTAGCTGTCAAATAGTGGTTTCCAATTTGTCTATCTATCTTATAAGTATCCATATATATGGGGTAAATGGCATGATCCTAAGGGGGGATTTCTAGTACTTTGGTGGTTATTACCACTTTCGTGTTATATGTTTGCTTATGTTTTTCTGCCACTAATGGTAACGACACTCCTTCCTATCTCATATACAAGATAGGAAGGAGTGTCGTTAAGGAGAGATGAGAATATCTATTGCGCTGAAGATTTTGGACGTGTGACAAGCGCTCCTATAATGCACAAAATTGTTAGTGCGGCAAAGAGAGCGACATGCTTCCAGTGTGCAGATGTCGCATTTTCTGAAACAAGAGGATGGTTAATACCAGGAATAGCATAGAATACTGCAAGGGCAATGCAAATGATTGCAATGATGATGGCTCCGGCAAAAATCGTTGATTTGTTTTTCATAAAAACCCCTTTCTGTTTGAATATCGAGTACCCTTTGTCTAATTGTAGAACTGTCAGATTGGTTAGCAAAAGCTGCTTCCAAATACGGAAACGATGTTTCTACTAAGAACGTAACGACGGCGAAAATCTTGGCCTGAGTTACGTACAAAGAAGCTCTCACAAAATGAAAGCACTTTTTCAGAAGCCACTTCTGAAAAAGGAAGATCCCTATTAAGCCTGAGCCTCTGGCTGGATGCCCTCTGACTTGGTTTTAGCAGCCAAAGTGGCACCAATAATGCCAATGATGATGAGTGTTATGCCTGCAATGATAGCGCCATATGGCATCTGTGCATGGTTTTCCAGTTTGAGCAAAACGATACCTACTGCGAACACAATGACACCGATGACAAGGACTCCATAAGAGATGACTGGATTTTTCATATCATGAACCACCTCACTTTGGATTATCCAAAGTTGCTATACTCTCTGAAACGACTAGGTGTCTGAAAATGGTTCTGGTCTAAAAAGGCTAGCCAAATCTAGCTATCACAAGCTAATAGATAATTAATGTACATGAAGTACGAAAATAAAGAGGGCTAGCGAGATGAGACCAGCCGCCCAGCAATAGTAGGCGAAGGGGTCTAGCCGTCCTGTTTCAAAATACTTCGTTAAAAACTTTGTGCTAAAGTATGCTGCTACGCCAGCCACAACCATACCCAGGAAAATCAGAAGAAGCGAGAAACTATGCTGGTTAAATAAATATGGTATCTCGATGATAGATGCCCCAAAAATAACTGGTGTAGCTAGGAGGAAGGAGTAGCGGGCTGTATCCTCATGTGTGAGGCGGAGTCCTAGTCCTGCTACCATTGTTGAGCCAGAGCGTGAGAAGCCAGGAATGAGAGCAAGAGATTGTGCCAAGCCTATCACAATGGCCTCTTTCCAGGTCAGAGAAGTTAGTGGTCGGAAGTATGTTTCACGTTCTTTGGGCGGAAGATCTTTCAGATTTGCCTCTGCACGACGGCGTAAGCTTTCACCCAAGAAGAGTAATGAACCATTGAGAAATAAGAATGTTGCGGTTAGCACAGGACTGGCAAAGAGGGTCTTGAGCTTCGATTCTAGAAAAACACCTAGCACTGCTGCTGGGATAGTGCCGATGATAATCAGCCAACTCACCCATTCCTCTGAATGACGGCGCACTTCGCCATCTTTAATACTCACAACCAGTGTTTTCCCAACTTGTAGCCAATCACGCCAGAAATAAATCAGCAGAGCAACGCAGGTACCCAGGTGGAGTGCGGTAATCATGGGCAAGAAACAGCTAGCTCCTCCGCATGCAGTATCCGTTGTAATATTTCCCCAGCCAAAAAGTGCCGGAAAAATGACTGTGTGGCCCAGACTACTAATGGGAAATAACTCTGTTACACCTTGTAATAGAGCTAGAAAAAGAATTTGCCATAGATTCAGCATTGGTAAAACCTCTTCAATTAATAATTGATGGGATGTTCACTCTTAAGCAGTTCAAACTCTGCATTTGTCTTTGCAAAGTACGTATTGCCATCTTTAGATGCAAAGAAATAGAGATAATCCGTTGATGGCGGATTGGCTGTATTTGTGAGGCTGGCAAGCCCTGGACTGCAGATAGGTGTTGGTGGTAAACCCTTATTAAGATAGGTATTCCACGGACTGTCTGTCGCAATATTTTTTGGGTCATCATTCAATGGTGCCCAATATTTCTGTGGTGGGTTCTGTGAGTCGCGAGCGTATTGCACTGTTGGGTCAGCATCCAACAAGCCTACGGTCTCGTTGTTTGGTTTAAACAGCCGATTCCAGTATACACTAGCAATCTTCTCGCGGTTTGCTGCTTTGCCTGTCTCTCGTTCAACGATTGATGCCAAATTAATCAACTGATAGACATTCTGAAATTGATGTTGTCGTGCAATAGTGTCAAGATGATTCTGTTGGATTTCGCCCTCTGTCTGTTTTAATAGCTGGTTGATGACGTCGCGAGCATTACTATTAACTGGTACTTCATATGTGGATGGAAAAAGCAATCCCTCCATGCTGTCTCCAGACGGTATGTATTGCAAGATGGGATGATTGCCTTTGTCCGGAAAATCGTTGATATTCTTGGCGTAATCAAGGAACTCACTCTTTTTGAAATTGACTAACTTGGGTGTTGCCTGATCAAAAGCGTTGGCAATTTGCTCTAGGCGGTAGCCTTCAGGTATGAGTACCGAGATGGCGTCAGGTAGTCCGTTAAGCAGTTGCATGGTGATGTCATTGATACTCATCTTGGGGGATAGTCCCTTATAGATGCCTGCTTGTAGCTTGGTGTCTAAACCTTTAATACGGGCCCAAATACGAAATGCAAGCATATTGCGAATCAGTCCCTTTTTTTGTAAATCGTTTGCGATGTCAGCGGTACTTTCACCTGGCTTGATTTCAAGGCTCGTAGATGTTTGCGAATTGGTATTGACAGGCTCAAAGACATCAGTGGCGGTATTCCAGAGATACATGGCTGTACCAAAGATGAGGAAGCCGAGCAATATTACGAAGAGAATGGCTACTCCTGCGTTTGATCGTTTCATAAATTTCTTTTCCCCGTTGGGTTGCCTAATGCAGAGGCACTCAACCTTTTTATTTGATATC
>CBJMBI010000180.1:0-7449 GCA_966427955.1 uncultured Ktedonobacterales bacterium | reverse complement strand
CATAGCTAAGGAACGCCCCTTCTATCCCCATAGCTGAACAAAGGCGGGTTTACGGGGCGCTTCGCTAAAAAAAATGATGTGGGCTTTGTTACATCTAAAACACTATTTGTAACAAAGCCCACATCATTCAAAATAGTACCTCGTACGGGATTCGAACCCGTGATCTCCGCCTTGAAAGGGCGATGTCCTAAGCCACTAGACGAACGAGGCAAGTTAGGTTAGTTCTCAACTACCGACGGCTAGGATTGTACCCTATTCTCGAGTCCCTGTCAAGCACTAATTTGGCTTTTTTCTTGCGCTCAAGAAAAATCTGCACTGATCTGGCCAATAGAAGTTCCTTCTATCTCAACAAAAGCACACTTATCTATCTAATATTCCATTTTAATTATTATTTTTCGCATATACTTCTTCACTTTGCTTTCTTGTATAATAATAAAATATTAATATAAATTTAATATTTTTTACTTTTAATTTGATCAAATTCATAGTATAATGGACCAACCATTCTCATATAGAAATATATCAAGGACTGGCATTTCTCCCTATGCCATAATCCGCAGGGAACTCCTGCTTCGAGGTGTTGAAATGCAATAGCCGGGGTGAAGTCTAACTCTCTTCTAGAGAACCTGCTCATAAACAGGGACAAGATAAACTGTGCTTTGTCTCCAATGCCCAGAATGTTTCAACGATGTAATGAGAGGAAAGGATGGTAAGATGTTACAGTTGTCTCCTAGAGTAGATTATCTCTACTCCCGAATGAAGACCCATGCTGAAACCTATCTTCGTCAGTATATTCAAGAGTATGCTCCATCTCAAAGCTTCCAAGAGCGCATTGCTCACATCCAGACAGAGATAGATCTTACCGGAACATACTGGCAATCCTTCGAGGAACTAGCTTATGGAGCTAAATTGGCATGGAGAAACAGTACACGGTGTATTGGCCGACTACAGTGGCGCAATCTGGAAGTGCGTGATATGCGTCGTCTCTCAAGTGCTGAGGATATTTTTGAGGCATGTGTTGAACATCTTCGTCTTGCAACCAATAAAGGTCGCATTCGCTCTATGATCACTGTCTTTGCGCCGCAAGCTCCCGATCAACCAGGGATACGTATTTGGAACCCCCAATTGATCAGGTACGCAGGCTATCGGCAACCAGATGGAACTATCCTAGGTGATCCTGCGCAAGTTCAGTTAACAGAGTATCTCCATCATCTTGGCTGGCACAGGAGAGAAAAGACAGCTTTTGATATTTTGCCTCTTGTTATCCAGATGCCCGGTCAGGCTCCCAAATTTTTTGAGCTACCCCACGACGCTATCCTTGAAGTGCCACTTCGCCATCCCGAGTACACATGGTTTGAAACGTTAGGTCTGAAATGGCATGCTTTGCCTGTTATTTCTAACATGCGTCTTGAAATTGGAGGCATCTTGTATAGTGCCGCTCCATTCAACGGGTGGTATATGGGCACAGAGATCGGCGCACGCAACTTGGGGGATCAGACACGATACAATCTGTTGCCTACCATTGCCAAAAAACTCAACCTGAATATGAAATCCAAGGACTCACTCTGGAAAGATCGGGCACTCGTTGAACTGAATATTGCCGTATTACATTCCTTCCGTTTAGCAGGGGTTACTATTATTGATCACCATACGGTGTCAAACCAATTTATAGTATTCGAGGAGCAAGAACAGAAAGCTCACAGAAGAGTCTTCGGCGATTGGGGATGGCTTGTACCCCCTATGTCAGGTTCAACTATGGAAGTATTCCATCGTCCATATGAAAATCGCATCCTGACACCCAATTTTTTTTACCAGCCTAGTCCTTGTCCAGTAATAGACACTGAAGCATTCAACTCGTCTCACCAGTGTCCTTTGATAAAGGAGGTTGATCGCTCAGGTCAATCCAATAGCGCAACTTTTTAACCGGGGCACCGTCAACTACTATTGCATTTTCAAACTTGCCACCATTGGACTCAATGACCTTCTTTGAGGCAATATTGTCCTCATCACAGGTAAGAAGGATACGGGTAAAGCCAAGCTCCTTAGCTTTTTGCAAGCCCAGTCGCAATAATTCCTTGCCATAGCCGCGTTGACGCTTTGAGGGTCTGATCTGATAGCCGACATGACCACTAATTCTAATAAAAGTCTCATCTAACCCACGACGTAAGGAAAGAATACCAATAAACTCATTGTCGTCAATCAACCAGAAATGGCTTTGAGGAATAACATAGGGAGCAAGCTTTGCCCGATCTTGTTGTGTCTTAAGATGGTACAAAAATCTCTCAAAGTCTTGGCCGATGAGCCGCAAATTGTACTGAAGCATCCTTCCCTCTTGGTGAAATTCATGCAGCCCTGACATAAAGGTCTCTTGGTACTTGATGTTTGGTTCGGTAAGGAAGATCATTGATTGTTTTTCCTGTATCTTCTATCTAAAAAACCTGTTTCTGCTGACTTTGTTAAGTTGATAGCTATGTTCCCGCCATTATACAACGCTGGAAATTGCTTTGAGGTAGATGAGATAGAGTATATTGGATCGCATTTCTGCTGTTTTCTTACAAGCAGATTCTTTATTTCTAATTATAATTGATGGCTATGGCTATATGATAGATTGTAGTACAAATATCAACCTCTATCCATAAAGGATAAGCCAAAGGAGCATTTTAGGGCGATGAGTAGTCTAACATTATTGGGAACAGGCACTTGCCAGATCGAGCATGAGCGACGAGCTTCCAGTGTTCTCCTTGAACTTGATCAGACCTATATCTTGTTTGATTGTGGTCATGGAGTTGTACAACGTTTGCTGGATGTTGGTGTGTCACACCATCAGGTGAATCATGTTATCCTTTCACACTTTCATCCAGATCATGTTTCTGACCTGATACCACTATTGCAGGCAGGTGCTTGGTCACACTATAACCCTCGTACCTCTGATCTGCACATCTATGGGCCAGTAGGTGTCAAAAGACTACTCGATGGCTTGTTCCAACTCTTTGGCACAAACAGTTTTCAGCAGCCAACATATAAAGTTGTGGTACACGAAATCACTGACCGAGAATTTAGAATTGGTCCCCTTGGCTCTCACAGCTTCGAATTTCTCAGCCTTCCGCCAGCAGGAAATCATGGTTTGCGCTTCCACTGGCATGGTCGTTGCTATGCACTGACCGGCGATTCCTCTTTTCATGCTGAAGAGATTGCCTTTCTCGAGCATGTTGATCTAGCAGTTATCGACTCTGGTCACATTGAGGACTGTGAAATTGTTGATCTGGCCGTGGCATCGCAGGCACGCACTCTCATTTGCTCACATCTGTATCGCGAGATTGATGCCAAACGATTACAAAGAGAAGCAGAATTGAAGGGCTACCAGGGAATAATACTGGTAGGACGTGATCTGCTGTCATTTATTCTTTAGTTGCTTCTCTCAATAAAAATGGTGGCACCAATTCTTTGGAATATGATGCCACCACCATACAATCTTTGGTCCTTGCCAGATGGATCAAGCCTCCTATGGCCTGATATCTTCATCTCTTCGAATGTTGACATCACCAGATTTCTCAATGCGTGGTTCTTCACGCCTGACAGTCCCACTAACGCGTTGCTCACCCCGTACCTCGCGCTTTGTAATGTCAATCTCACCAGTCTCTACAGTCTGCTTAGTTACATTGATCTGGTCTTCACTGACAGGAATACGTATCGTTTCACCTTGACCAATGGGAGTTTCTGCTGGTCTGACTTCAGATGCTGGAATTTGTTCAATAACTATCTCCTCATGCGAAACAGGAACATCAATGCGCTGCTGCTCAGTCACCACCTCTTTGTGGACCCTTACCTCACCTTTCTGTACCCTCTGTTTTTCCACATTCAACTGTTCTTCGCGAAGAGGGATACGTGCTTCTTGAGCTTCAAGAGGCCTATCTCGCGGAGGAATAGGCTGGTCTGGCTGCCTGTATGCGTCGGCTGACTGGTGGCCAGCTGTTCGAGAAGACTGGTCGTAAGCAGTAGAAGGTTGGGTCCCTGTTCCCATACCGGCAGCAGTACTCCCTGTAGCCAAATCATGAGAGTGACCACCATGGCGATTCAAAACATTTCTGGCATCTTGCTCATGGCCAGGAGAACTCACTGCAACAATCGGATGGCCAGCTTCACGCTCCCTGGCATAATAGTTAGCTGCGTCCTCCGGCACACCCATATCCTTCAAATTCTTAGCTACATCACCAATGGAGGCCGTTTCTTCTCCTGTTATCCAACTTTTTAGGTTCTCAAAAAAGCCTCCTCTACCTTGGCGACTCGAATAGAGGATTTCATCATTGCTAAATCCTGTGTTTTTAAGATCATTAATGGCACGCTCTGCCATGGCACTGTTGTCAAAGACTGCAACTACAAGACTGCGTGGTGTCGACATAATTTTTCTCCTCACTAAAACAACGTTCATGTATCTCTTACTGAACTAATCAGATAAGACATCTCAACAATGCTATAGCTAGTTTGTACGTCACACCTACCACACGCATGGATTTAGTAGAAAGTGACATTGTTTCAATACTTAATTGCACAAAATTATTAGAAAAATGTTAGAATTATAAACTGATATATATTCTCTTATAGCTATTTTTTTAGAATAAATTGTACTTTTACAATTAAATCAATCATATAGATTGATTTAATTTGAAGAGTTTTTATCTCCAGCTCTTTTGCCTTGCTCAAATGCTTCCACTCAAACGAAACAGGCTTAACGCCTCAGACATCTTGGCTATTCTTGCTTTTTGTTAGCAAATTATTGTCAATCTTTCTGGCAATAATTGCCAGAAAGATTGACAAAGTTATTTGTTCATGCTAATATATCCTACGGAGGTAATAAAAAATGGCAATTTAAAAGCAAATATTGCCATGAATAACCTGAGGATCAGTCTGGCCCCGTTGGCATGGCCATCATGGGATACAACAGCAAGATCTTCGCACAAATGATCCTTTAAAGGGAGTATGTATGTATCCATTAATCACAAGAGACCCGGTTAGTGGCGAGGAACTCATCGTGACTCGCTTAGAATGCCCCACCAGTGGTGTTGCTATTGAGGGGAGATTCAGCCTGGGCTGGATTGGACGTCTAACGCGAGAACAACTTGACTTTGTAGAGCTGCTGGTTAAGTATCGAGGCAATGTTCAAAGATTGGCCCAGGAGATGAATGTGGCCTATAATACTGCCCGTAGTCGGCTCGATGAAATTGTCGAGGCTCTGGGCGGTACCCCGGAGAATAATGGTCGCACTGACCGCCGTATCATCTTGGATCGACTTGCAGCTAAGGAAATTAGCGTTGAAGAAGCCATGCAGTTATTAAAGGGTCAAAATTAGTAGTTCCAACGATGCATGTTATGAAGGAGCAATATATGCAACAAACATTTCCTGCCGAAAGAGGACAGCGCATCTCCATTGCTAACCTTGTTGGAGATCTTAATGTACGTGGTTGGGATCAACAGGTCATCAGTGTAACATCTATTGGAGATATTGGTACACTGCAATCAGAAGATGATGTTGTGATGATCCAGGATTGTGAGAACTCTGTTGAATTAGCAGTTCCTTACGAACAGATCATTATGGCAAGAGAGATCGATGGCAATGTATCTATTGAACATGTGCGGCAAGTTGAAATACAGGAAGTAAATGGTAATGTTTCATTAAAAGCAATTAAGGGTGAGGTAACGCTTGGGAACATTGATGGTGATCTGGTTGTAGAGGACATCCCACACATGCACGCTCGCGGAAATATCAACGGGGATGTGAGGTGTGAGCGGGCGAAACGACTTGAATTGAGTACGGTCGGTGGGAACTTGGAGTTAAAAGATGGCATCGAAGCTAGTTTTCACAATGTGACTGGTGATGTAGATATCTTGCACACCTCCAGCACACAAGGCGGACATGTTGGAGGAGACTGCCGTATTGAAGGGAACGGGGATAGTTCCGTAGTGCTAAAAAATGTTGGCCAGGATCTAGATGTCAGCGGTATAGGCAAATTGCAGGTACATAACGTTGGCAAGAATTGTCAGGTACACGACAGTGAACGTGTCCAATTGATGATTGGCCATATCGGCCTTAATCTGGAGGTTGCAGGAGCATCTTCGTTACGAGCACATACTATAGGCTGTGACTGTAGCTTGCGCGATATCCAGGGCAACGTCTCTCTCGATCATGTTGGCAGTTCGATGACGGTTGCTGGCGTGGCAGGCAATTTTCAGATTGGAAATATTGGTGGCAATGCCGAATTGAAAGGCATCCGTGGTCTGCTTGGCATTAGTTCTGTGGGAGGAAATGTCTTCGTGGAGGCAAGCTTTCCATCAGAGAGTGTCACACGTCTACGAGCAGGCGGAAATGTTCATCTCGTCCTGCCTAACAACGCAAATCTGACCATCCAAGCTATGGTTGGTGGGATAGTTCACGGTCAAGGTGCAGTCTCAGCCATGGGCAATCATGTGACACTGATATATGGAGATGGTACCGCTCGCTTAGATGTCAGTGCAGGAGGTAATCTTGAACTGTACGGTGCTCAAACACCTAAGAGCACTTCGACTTATAGTGGGAATTGGGAAAATTTCGCATCCAACTGGCAGAACCAATGGCAGGATATGGCACGTCAATGGCATGGGGCAGGTGCTGAATTCGCTACTAGTTTTGGCACCAGTTTCACGGATGGATTTACGCGTGCCGCCGAAAAGCAGCAACAAAAGGCAGAAAAATATAGACAGAAAGCAGAAAGACAAGCTAGACGAGCTAACGAGCATGCCGCTCGTATGAATATCCGTATCAACAACCGTGAATGGCGTCTAGACCCTCAACGTATTGATCGTATTGTAGCAGAAGCTTATGATGCCGCAGCACGAGGAACTGAAGGAGCAATAGAGGCAGTAGAACAGGCTTTGAAAAATTTGCGTGTGACACCACCTCCACCACCGTCCAGACACCCAAAGCCACATATGACACCACCTCCACCGCCGTCCAGACACCCAAAGCCACCTGTGCCACCATACGCACCTCATCATGTGGATAGAGATATCAACGTAGACGTTTCTCCAGAACCGCCAAGAGAATGGGAAAGCACTAAGACAATAGAAAAATCTGCCGTCGATCTTGAGCAAGAACGCATAGCAATTTTGCGCATGGTCGCCGATGGTCGTATCACGCCTGAAGAAGGCGATATGCTGCTAGAAGCACTCTAACATCTAGTTGATTTGGGCTTGGACTGTACTGAGTATCTACAAAACTCTGCTGCATACAAGCCCAAATAGTATCCATAGGCAGTTAGGCACCCAAGGGAGCTTTGGCATCAACCATTTAGTGAGTTGCGGTCAATGGGATCATCGTACAAAGTAACAAAAGAGTTAATAGGCGACATCATCCCCCACCGACAAGCGTGACAATCTCTATCTTGCTTCCCTCTTTCAAAGAGGCTTGATCAAACC
>CBJMBI010000179.1:0-7466 GCA_966427955.1 uncultured Ktedonobacterales bacterium | reverse complement strand
TTAGTCTCGTTGTCAGAGCACAATGCCACTAGACTAACTTTTCTGATTGCATTGTTTTAATGCAGTTCGTATCGGCTGAGAACGCCAGAGAGGATAGTCCATACCTGCCAGACGGTTAATAATCAGTATCTGCAGCGTAAGTAGGACAATAGCGAGTATGAACACGAGAAGTTGCCAGGGTTTTGTCACAGTTCCCAAAGATATCATAAGGGTTGTTGCTAAAGCAGGAGGGTGAGGTGCACGTAAAAGAACCATTAACCCAATAGTCAATCCTAATGAGAGGCCAATGGCGAATATTCGTGGTAATGTCACACCAACAGCGAGTACAGGTCCTGCTGCTGTTAAACCTGTTATCACGAGGCTCAAATATCCTATGATAGTTGCAAGAGTATGACCAATTATTATATTGCGTGGCGAAGAACTTGGATCGGTGGGTTTGTAAAAAGGGAGGAAGGCAGTTGTACCAAGCGAGGGAAAGACCAAAGGCGTATGTGAAATAAGGGCCAGTCCTGCCATTGAACAAATACTAATACAACAATTTATGATGAGTGGTCCCGGGCGGTAGCCATAGTATGGATCTAAAGATAAGGGGGAGGCATCTCGTGGCTTATTGTGATTAAAAACGAATTTATGATGAAAATTGTTGTTTTTAAGTATATGGTAGCTGAGGATTAGTAGTTTATGTGCTATGGTAGAAATAGATTGTTTTTTCCTTGAGCTATGTGCTTGATGATAAAATGATGCTAGAACTATGTCTTTGTCAGAGACAATAACTTGAGCCAATTTATAAAGAATTAGATGTCGTCTTGTCGTGTTGCTAATGCGTCTGTTGCTACTTGCTTGATAGCCTGGACAAACCCGTTTGTGTGGAGTAAGATGCCTGTCATAAGCAAAACAGTTAATATTTGTATTAATATCCGATAAAGAAAGATAATCGTCTATTTGCTTGGCTATCAAACTCTCATTTAATAGATGGGTAGATTTTTCAAGAGGTAAAGCGCATATTTTAATGGCAGTTTGTACATTTTGTATTTTATTCTCTAGAAAATCTATATGAGCAATGATACTCCTGGCCAAAAGGCGCTGATAGGTTGGCATATGTCCTTCTAGGGTCTGGCATAACTCGAGTAATTTTGCCTTTTTGTATGTATAAGCCAGTTCTATGTTAGTGAGAGTAGTGACGAATGATGTTCGCTGGCATGCATTTGAGATAGAACTGGATAGATTTGAATGGTTAAACTTGGCAGCCTCTAATACTTTTTGTAGCTGTTTGATTTGCTGAATACGCTCTTGTATGAGGAGTTTGTGATAACGTCTTAGATCGTATTGTTCCTGACTCCAGGCTGGCGCAAGGAAGTGGATTTTTGGCTGCCTATGACATAAAAGCTTAGGAAGCCATTCTCTAACCTGAACTTTAACCAGATGGTTAGGAACCATCAATCTTTACCTCCCTGTATAGCTAATGTGAGATATCCTTGTAATAGGCCCTTTCTTATTATAAGGCTAGATGAGTGATTGCGTCAGTATTGGTAGTACAAGATGGCTCCTTTTTTCCTGTATACTAAGTTTGAGTATGCTTCTCTGTCTTGGCAAATGGCTAGAGGATTTGATTTTCAGTTCCTGGTCAAGAAGAAAGAGTATTGTAAACATTAAGCATTGGTCAGATATGCTAGTGCTGTGACTGAGTTGTACTAAAGCTTGTCGATAGCTGCTTTTGGTTGTAAGCTATGAAAGTCTTTTAGTATTGACGGGACTGAGTAAGGAGTTCGATTGTGGCAAGTAACGATAAAACCGAAAATGAAGTACGACGTGGTAGGCAACAATCTCGTAAGCAACCCGTTCTAGGTCAGGGGCACAGTCTAAGTGATGAAGAAGGGCGGATGATTCAGCAGATGATTCGTGAAGAGCAACATTCTTCGCGTGAATTATTCATTCCAGCTGAAGATCTAGCGCAGGAGGCGACAACACAGATGTCAGTAGAGACAGCCAGAGTGATCAATGTAAGTCGTGTACGCGAGATATTACATCTGTTCAATCGAGACTTCCTCTATGGACAAGGGCGCTTCGATGAGTATAAGGATGGGTTGATTCTGAAGTGGGGTGATGGATATTCGCGCAAGCATATCTGGTTGACAGTAGAGAATGGAAATCTAGTCTTCGAGACGAGCCATGCTAAGAAGTGCAATAAGCCTTACTGCACTGGAAGCCATCATGTGCTTACGCCCGACTTATATCTAAATCTAGATATTATTAATCAGGAGTTGGGGGATTGCTTCCGTCGTCCTGTTTATGAGAGTTCTGAGGATTAGGTAATGGTGACGATTCTTCTACTGGAAAAGGATCTATTTTTCGCGGTGAAGATCCATGATACATTGCGGCATCACGATATGGAAGTGAGGACTGTTCGCACTTTGACGGACTTTGAGCAGCAACTCGCCTCTGATAGCAATAAACGACCTGCACTAGCAATTATCAATATCGCAACTAAAGGAGTAGATTGGGAAGCGGCTATTCGGCTAGCTCGAGCAAATAATCTCCCCGTGTTAGCCTTTGGCTCGCATATGGACCTGGAGGCGCGAGCGAAGGCTCTCCAAGCGGGAGCTCAAAAAGTGGTGGCGAATTCGAAATTTGTCAGCGATATGCCTGGTTTGGTCAGACATCTGCTCCAGAGGTCTGATGCCCTTGGTGATCTTTCAACTGTGGCTAGCGAGGACGAAACTGTTCTGTAGTCGGTTTCTGGCCAATTGCAAGGGCTAGAGCCAACGGGAAATCCGCCTCCCTTGCCTGGGATGAAGTAATCCACAAGGCTTGCGGCGGGTTTCTTTGTATCAGGAAGAGTTGAAAGAAGCCTTTCAATCGTGTAGTATATAGGGGGACATTGCTCATTTGGTTGCTACGCGGGCAGGAAAAAATTGAGACGCTTGAGGGATCACCATGACTTTTCCAATTCAATGGAGTTGGCAACAGACTGTACTTCTGCTGGTGGCAATTGCCGCCATTGGCCTGATTATTTCTTCACTGATGAGTCTGGTTGTGAGAGTTAAAGAGATAGAATTTTGGGAAGATGAGCAGGGCCGCCCCTATCGGCGTATGCTACGCCGACGGCGCTTCCGCTGGCATCATGGAGTAGGGGGACTACTGTTGCTAGTGGGGGCAATGCTTGTATTGGCAGTATCAGTTGCTATACAGTCATACCTAGGTTTCACGGGTGAGATCAAAGTTGCGACTGTCCATGCAACAGCAATAACTAATATGCCGCATACGATGATTATTAATTTGACCCTTTACGATCAAAATGGACAAGAGGTATCACATGGTGATTATAGTCTAAATGGAGATAGATGGGAGTTGAATAGCGATGTTGTCAAATTTCAACCGTGGCTCAACTTCTTTGGCATTCATTCAGGATATAAAATCAGTCGCTTGACATCTCAGTATGACGATGCTAATGCTCATATGATAAAACCTATTTCCCTAAATGGGAGCGATGAGGATTTTTATAATTCGATCCGTAATAAGACATGGTGGTCTATTCCCTCAGTCATGGCCGTTTATGGATCTGCGGTGCTTGAGCCTGCTGATGATGTGACCTATGATGTATTTATAGATCAAACAGGTATGTTTGCTATTCCTAAGCAATCATAATAAGTTCATTGCCTGTAATATGTGATGCTCAATTTTATTCAAAAACGAATATGATCGTTTTTAGCAAGATACCAAGATATCTTGCTTATTTCAATGTAAAACTTATCAATTAAGGACATCCTATGCAGGATGTCCTCGATTTTTTTCTAACACATGGTGACTAAAGGCCAGATTTCTAGTAGCCATTAGTCCCATTCTACCTCACCTACTTCCGCGAAGGGCTTTAGAAAGTTGAGGGGGGGCCGATAGTAATCCACATGGAAGAGCTTATGTCGGGATCACTGTTGTCCTAGCATACTTATGCCCAAATCGTTCAAAAATATCTTTGCTCTCTAAAGCATTCTTTGTGTTCCATGCTTCCAATTAGTTCCATGGAAGATTTCCAAAAGAGAAGAAGGCTGGTTATTATGCAGCAAACATCTTCAGCAATGAAGGGTTTGGTAGACAATACTCGGAGCGCAACACTCACCAAAACGGGGTCTTTTCCACAAACGGAGGACTTAAAGGACAGAGAGCCGAGAGATATGATTTTGGCCTACCGACTCTTATGGTTCACTTTTATTCTATTCTTTGCTTCAACTATTGTGGGGAAGTTATGGGATCGTATCTGGCATCTCACATACTTCTTTGATACTTTCTGGTCGCTCCCTCACTTCTTTATCTTCGTGATGACAACACTAACGGGTTTACTAGCTCTGGGGATGGCTTGCACGCCTAGACTACGCATCTGGTTTGGACCAACCTTGCATATCCCATTGATTCCTTTCCCCGTTCCTGGTTCATTGGTTATTTTAGGTGCTGGCTTGATCGCATTGAGCTGTACGATTCAGTTTGATAACTTCTGGCACAGTGTATTTGGGCTTGATGAAACGCAGTGGTCGGCGCCGCATGATATGCTAACGTGGTGCTGGCTGACAATTATTGTTGGCTTTGTATCTGCCCGTCTGGCATTTCGTCCCTATCGACCTCCTAATTGGGTAACTCAACTGCTAATGGCCATAATAGTGCTCCAATTTTTATGTCCACCAATTCTTGGGCCCTTTTATCTGAATTATACGCCTAGCCTTTTGCATGCTATGAAGAATATGACTGTTGTCCGTGCAGAGCCAACAGCACAGCATATGTATCGTATCTATCTGCATTTTGGAATAACACGTCTAACATGTGCTATATTTATTCCAATAGCGGCTTTGTTTGCTGGAGTTGCAACCGCATTTCTGCACCGTTTGGATCGGCATGCGAGAATCTTCTTTGCTGCTCCACTTATCTGGTCGTTGATATTGATGGTACGTGATCTCTGTAGCGTTTTATTTCTGCATTATAAGGGAGTGAAGTTATGGACACAGATCTTGCCTATTGCGCTTAAGGAACCATCGCTATGGGTACCTATTCCACTCTTTGTTGCAGTTATCGTCTATAAGCTACTGTATCGGACGAGCTTTACAGAGAACCGGATCTATGTCATCTGTGGAATGATTTTCGGACTGTGTACATACGCTATTTGGCATGTTGCATCTTGGGAGGCATGGTTAGCTGTGGTAGCAGGGTTGACGATGCTCTATGGCTCATGGATTGGCAAATGGCTCTATCATATGCTCGAGAAGCCAACCTTTAAGAAGGTGATGTGCTGGCTATTGACAACCTGTGTCCTATTGCCAATTCCGCTAGGTTTAGTTGATCTGTACTTACGTTGGGCGACGCCATGGTAGGAAGGTCTCTTCATCCCTTAAGTGAAATAGACATAGTATCTTTTTCTATTTCAACTGTGAGGAAGTCGCTTTGTTTGGGCAGGTCAGTTTATCACGTGTGGTACATGCATTGTTGACATCATTCATCTAGCAACAAAAATACTCCTGGTAATTACCCAAGAGCATTTTTATTGTTCAGTGCCACTCTCTAAAGGAAATTATGCCAGAAAGGTAAAAATAAATGCTCTTCCTCAATTACCTATTTGACTGTAGACGGTTGGAGCGGATCAGAGCACTTTGAAGCGTTTTTACAGCAATTATGAGCAAATCGACATCTGTTCCTGTTTGTGACAATTTTAGAGGCTCTTGAGGTAAGGACGATGCATGATGAATTTGCTCGGTAGACATAGAGATGGCCTGTCTTAACCGGGTCAACTCGCGATCATTTTGCTCAGAGTGCTGCAAACGAGTCCAAAGCGAATTGATCACTCCAACCAGAGGCCAGAGCGCTTTCACTGGAGGGTAAGAGATGTGAGCAATAAACCGACCATTCGTTGCGTTGACATGCTCTTGAACCAGGAGCTGAATACTTTTTTCCAGTTCTTGTTTTTCCTTATTCTCAGTTTCAAGTTGGGTGGAGACAGAATGTTCAAGCATAGCCAGCATTTGGGCACGGTTTGCACGCTCATTTGCATGTGATGAGCTATAGACCCAGAGTGCGACAACACCAGCGACAAGAATTTGCATGCCAAGAGGAACTGCTATTGCCGCAGCACTATCCTTGCCCAAAAACCTTCCCAGAGCCTGAGTATGCGGCTGGTAGAGGATATCAGCGATAATAAAGGCAGAGTTTAGAAAAGCGATAATGAAGATACTGAGCACAGGTAGTAGAGAAGCGGCAAGCAATTCTCCAATGATGAATAAATCGTAAAGTGAAAGGTTAGGTGTATCAAGTGGCAAAAAGGACAATATGCTTACTATCATACCTGCCTCAAACACAACTACAAGAAGGATTCCGGCCAGAGTTGTCTTTCCTAATCTGTTAACTATCAATGAGATAATACAAACTATAATAGATAGCAGATAGGAGATAACCGTCGGGCCGGGTTGAGAAAAACTACCAGGAGCGGAAATAGCCAGTAACAGAAGATATAGAAATGCAATAGTACTAGTCAGACGGGATTTCTGATATTTTGCACGTTCAATGTATGTGGCACGGGTTGAAGATCGAGATGGAGTTGTAAATCTATACCACCATCCGAAGATGCGGTCTAGCCAGTCTGTACTTGATTCGATGACATCATGGGGAGACCAGCTTTGGTTAGGCATCGCGTCAGCTGGGAGAGAATCGTTTAACATCGGGACATACCTCCTAATTAACTACTGGAAATAACGACACTTTTCAATTTGAGGAGAACTCGCAAGGCTTCATCAACAGTCGACGCAGGAATGGAAGCGCTAGTCATAGCTTTGATATCCCTAATGTTCCTTTTCCCATCAATCATACGCCAGACTGTGTAGAGTATTCGCTGCTGTTCAGGTGTCCAGTTGGTAAGCAGCCTCCACTCTATTGGTGCGATAGTAACTAGCACTACTGTATCTAGTAGAGAAGATGCTACTTCTCTCCTTTGCTGGACAATGGGGCTAGCCTCTGGTACTGGAGTGTTCTGAGGAGAAGACTTAGCAGGTGCAACTTTGAAGCACCAAGCAAAGGGTCCTTTATCTCTATCGATTCGTATGAGAGCATTTTCTGAGACAGAGAAACGTTGCCCGTTGGGATCTTCGATATAAGAGGAAACAATGACCCCGTCCACAAGTTGTAGATAAGCGGTCCCCTTCCCCCGGAGATTGAGAACTCGTCGTACCTCTGCATAGAGTACGCCACTTCGTTTGTATCTTTTGAGCAATTCTAAGCTAAATGCAAGACCGAGGCTCGCATCAATTTCATTGTTATCCACGTATTTCTCACAAATAAGGCTGAAGCAAATACTCTAGGACACGTGGGAAGAAATTTCCTGTGATGAAATAGCAAGCGGATAGCCTCTAAAATAGTAAGATAAATAGAAACCGAAGCTACTACAAATCGCGCCTAATATTTTGATTGTACAATGGTTGTAAAACCAGAGTACTGAG
>CBJMBI010000178.1:0-7494 GCA_966427955.1 uncultured Ktedonobacterales bacterium | reverse complement strand
TATACTCCACGGCGGAGAGATGTCAGAGTGGTCGAATGTGCCGCTCTCGAAAAGCGGTAGGGTGAATAGCCCTCGTGGGTTCGAATCCCACTCTCTCCGCCGGTCCCTATCTTGGAGGAGTCTCATAGTGGTCTAGTGAGCACGACTGGAAATCGTGTGAGGTGAATAGCCTCCGTGGGTTCGAATCCCACCTCCTCCGCCCTTTTTCGTTGAAGCTGTACCGGGTATGAGGGCCTGTTTTCTCCCCTTGTACTTCATGCAAGGGGAGAAAACAGGCCCAAGTTTTATGGTTTTTACCTCAATGCCACATGTAACTGTGCGTTGCCCGGTGTAGTGCGTACAGCTATCTCGATATTTTTACCAAGTGCTATCAGAAAGCGCATAAGACGGTCGATAGTAAACTCGCCAAACTGACCAGTTATTACCAATGAAAGGTCCTCAGAGGATATCCCAAGGATATGAGCAGCATCTTTTAGGCTTAGGTTGCGATTCTTAATAATTGTTGCCAGACGATATGCGAGCTGTGATTTTGCTAACTCTTCTTCAGGATATGGAAACCCTAAGTCAGCAAAAACGTTCCCGCTGCTTTGAATAATTTCTGCATGCATGGTGGCTACCTCTGAACTCTCTGTCCTGTTCAATCGCTTTGGCTAGGCGCTGCTTGATCAGGTCTATATCCTTCTTTGATGTCTCAATGCCGTGCTTGCTTTTCTTTTCTATCCGAATACCTCCATGCTTAAAATTATTATCAAATATACCACAATTTGCTAGGGAATGCAATCCCCTAGCAAATTTGATGATTTTACCTCAATTACATTTTTAAAGTTATAACCCTACACGCTTAAACGCTGTATCTATATACTTCGTATAATACTCCGTACTCGTCAGCTCCTGTAACTCGCCACGTGTAAGATATTGGGTGACCTCGGGATCGTTGGTGAGGGCCTCAAGTAGGGCTGGTCCATGGATGGAACCGTGGCTTGCCATGCTCCAGACCTTCTTTGCATTGCGCTGGACCATTTTATAGGCCTCCTGGCGTCCAACACCTTTATCGATGAGTGCAAGTAGGATACGTTGCGAGAAGACTAGCCCTCCAGTCATATTCAGGTTGGCGAGCATACGTTCGGTATCGACTTGCAGTCCTGAAATAACCTGTGTAAAGATGTGCAACATATAGTGTAGGAGGGTACAACCATCGGGAATGATAATGCGTTCTGCCGAAGAATGGCTGATGTCTCGTTCGTGCCAGAGTGCGACATTTTCCATGGCTGTGACGGCAAAGCCACGAAGGACGCGTGCTAGTCCACAGATGCGTTCACAGAGTTCAGGATTTCTCTTGTGTGGCATTGCAGACGAACCTTGTTGACCTGAGCCAAACGGTTCGAAGGCTTCCCCCAATTCGGTACGCTGCAAGTGGCGAATCTCCTGAGCCATCTTCTCCAGTGAACTTCCAATGAGGGCCAGAGTTGTCAAAAAGTGGGCATGGCGGTCTCGTTGGACGATTTGGCTGGAAATGGGAGCAACGCCTAATCCCAGTTGTGCACAGACGAATTCTTCAATTTGTGGGGGGATTGTTGCATGTGTGCCTACAGCACCAGAGATTTTGCCAACAGCAACTTGTTCTAGAGCGGCGGCCAGACGCTGGCTATGGCGACGCAACTCATCTACCCAGAGCGCAAGTTTGAGACCAAAAGTAATTGGCTCGGCATGAATACCATGGGTTCGGCCTGCCATCAAGGTGTATTTGTGCTTTATTGCCACTTGTGCCACTGCATCTGTCAGTTTCACTAGGGACTCGGCTAACAGTTGCCCTGCTTCCTTGATCTGAACAGCCAAACCTGTATCTAGAACATCGGAAGAGGTCAGTCCCAGATGGATGAAACGTCCCTCAGGACCGAGTTGTTCCTGGATGGAGCGCAGAAATGAAATAACATCGTGATGTGTTTCTTGCTCTATTTCTTGCATACGTTGGGCATTGTAGCGGGCCTGACGAATCTTTTCTATTGCATCCTGGGCAATGACACCCTCGCGTGCCCAGCCTTCACAGACGAGTAATTCAACTTGGAGCCATTTGTCTGCTTTGTGTGTTGTTGACCAAATGGCTGCCATTTCTGGTAATGAGTATCGTTCAATCATATGCTGAGGTTTTCCTTAATTTGCTAGAAGATATGCCAGCCCACTTGCTTCGATGTTTTTTGAAAACGATTTGATAGTACTGGCTGGCTTGGATCTGGATTAATTTAGTGTATCACATACATACAGCAGTGTTTATTTTAGGCTGTTAAGCTAATGCCCAGAGTGCTGTCGTGTAGAAACTTGCTGTTGGCATCCACAATGGGTGTAGCTGAGGTGCAAGGAGGCTGTAGAGTCAGTGGTGAGATTGGGGGTACTCTGATCCTATTTATATTGACAGCTTTCGTTGTAAGGTCCTATCATATCCAGGGATGATTTTTGATGAAAAAAGATAGATTGTTGTCTATGATGCATACCTTTCTTAAGCGGACTTTGTTCTGTTATGTGCTCTTGCTCTTTTTACTTATTTGTATTGAGGCAAGGACTACGACAACCTATGCAAAAAGCTTGCGTTTTTTAGACACTCCGGTGGCTACTTCATCAACGCCGGTATCGACGCCACCGCCGAAGGCGACACCAACGTCGACGCCACCGCCGACAGCGACACCAACGTCAACGCCGCCGCCAACGTCGACGCCACCGCCGACAGCGACACCGACGTCGACACCACCGCCGACGGCAACACCAACGTCGACATCAAAACCAACGCCAGCGACTGTTGCTACACAGTCATCACGGGCAACACCAATATCGCAGGTACACCCAGCGGTGCCAACTGCTACCATTGGACCAACTGCTACGGCAACGGGAGTTACTGCCACCCCAGTTAGTGCTCCTGCTCCTACCCCTACCGTAGCTCCTCGCAGTGGCATAAAGGCGGTAACGCCTATTTATCCCCCACAGGATAATGCTCTCCCGCTGGCTCTTGCTCTTGGTGTAGTTGCTCCTTCGATACTGATAGGCGCAGGGGCATTTTGGTTCCTAGTGAAGTGGCTGATCAACCGACAGAAAGAAGCTAGTCTTCCAGTGAGTAGCTCAGGACAGCCTATGAATGGCTGGAGGGGCATGTCTGCACCAAGGTAAGATGATTACAGAACCTTGGCCAGGAGAGCCCTCGTCATTTATGTGCGGGGAATGAACTGGCATACCTTTTTTCGGGCTTGGGCCGAGGGATCTAAACCCACTTGACACATACCACAATTTGTGGTACACAGGTGGCATGAAGAAACAGACAAGCATTCGTCTCAGTCCCGAAGCACAAGAATTGATTCGAAAATTGGTGCACAAGCTTGGTATTTCCCAAAGCGATGTGCTCGAACTTGCTATTCGGCGATTGGCCGAGCAAGAACACGTACGAGAGCCTGCGTAAAATTCCTTTCTTGGTTGAAAGGAGTGCTACACACTCCTAACGGATTGTTCGGCTCTTGTTTGAATGCTTGAATACCGTACCGAGGGGCACTTGGGAACGGGTACTCATGCGGTGAGTAC
The DNA here is from genome assembly GCA_966427955.1 of uncultured Ktedonobacterales bacterium. Classification (GTDB taxonomy): domain Bacteria; phylum Chloroflexota; class Ktedonobacteria; order Ktedonobacterales; family Ktedonobacteraceae; genus DASYAN01. The sequence continues at coordinate 3,933 of CBJMBI010000178.1, read as the reverse complement.
GAATGCTTCTGGATATTGAACCTCTACTGCTTCTCCTTCTCGGGATGAGTGGCAAGTTCAGTGGTCGAAGGAAGAACCCCTGTGCATTTATGCCAGGGCATGTCAGAATAATAGAGAACGGAGTACTTGGATCTAATTGCTATCTGCCGATTGTCAGGAACTCGAAGCATGAGAGAACAGGTCAAAGAGTACTCCCAAAAGTCTTTCAGGACAATGGGATAGAGGATGTGAATAGGGCAATTGCGTCTTTAATAGTGCATTCTGAGAGGATAGTCGTTCCCCTCCAAACCCAGAAATCTAAAAGACGCTAGAGTTTTGGAACTATTGCAAGCTATCAAAAAGGTAAAAAAATGAAACAAGGAATTCATCCAAAGTATGTTCAGGCCACAGTTTCTTGTGCCTGTGGCAATAGCTTTAGCACGCTCAGTGTTAAGCCTGTGCTCAAGGTAGATGTGTGCTCCAAGTGTCACCCATTCTTCACTGGGCAACAGCGTATGCTCGACACTGCTGGTATGGTCGAGCGGTTCCGTAAACGCTTTAATCTTGCAGAAGCTGAGGTGTAATTGCTGAGTAATGGATAGGGATAAAGGTGCAAATACTGTTCCTTTATCCCTATTTCCGTTTTTACTGATATCGCTATTTCTCCTAAGAAGGTGGGCTCACTGGTGGATGCGAAGCAAAGAACAATCCTCTTTCTCATTGCTGATACCGGCGCAGGGCATCGTAGCGCTGCTAATGCTATTAGAAATGCGATTAGGTTGATTTCTCAACAGGAACAAGCAGAATGGCTTGCCCGTTATCAGAGTGCAACGTTGGCTGGTGCACAAACTCTCGCGGCAGATGTTGCGATGGAACTGCCTCCTCCTACATATCGTATAGAGATTGTAGATGTCTTTGAGGAATATAGTCGTTTTCCTCTGCGGGAGGCCGTGAAGTTATATGGTCCAACAATCCGTTATAATCCCCGACTCTATGGTGAGGTATTTCGTAGGAGCAATCAAGAGAAAACAATTGTTACTCTTGATTCGATTGCCACACCGCTCATTTTTAATGGGTTACTACGCCTTTTGACAACAGTGCAACCTGATATTATCGTGTCGATCCATCCATTGCTGAATTCAATCACCGTTCGTGTGCTCCGCGGGTTAGGTTTGAAGATCCCCTTTATTACAGTTGTGACCGATCTTGTCAGTGTGCATTGCTCTTGGTTTGCTCCTGATGTTGATGCTTGTATTGTGCCGACAGAGCAGGCAAAGCAATTGTGTTTGCAGCATGGCTTGGATGCCAATCGTGTACATATGCTTGGTATGCCAATTGATCCTGCTTTTGCTCTTTCTGTCGATGATAAAAAAGTTTTGCAGCAAAAAATGGAGTTGAAGCCTGATATACCTGTTGTATTGCTGGTGGGCGGAGGTGATGGAGCTGGTGGTCTGCTTGCTGCTGTACGCGCGATCTCGCAGGCACGTTTACCTGTACAACTTTTAGTCGTGACTGGTCGTAATAAAAGATTGTATGCAACATTACAACGCATGCGTGCAAAGTTACATGTTCCAACACAAATCTTTGGCTTTGTTCAGAATATGCCGGAGATGATGCATGCTGCTGATGTCATTGTGACCAAGGCAGGGCCGGGAACAATCTCTGAAGCGCTAGCTTGTCACTTGCCGATTGTATTGAGCGGTTATGTCCCAGGACAAGAAGAGGGCAATATTGATTACGTAGTTGATAGTGGGGTAGGTGTGCTTGCGCTTAATGCACGAACCTTAGTTGATTCTTTGCGCCATTTGCTCAAGCCTGGATCATCGATGTTAACCCAATGCTTGGAAAATGCGCAGCGCATTAGCCGACCTCGCGCTTCATTCGATATCGCACATTGCCTTCTGAGTTTTCTGCCAGCTCCTGGAGAGGAAAGTGTCTGGGCATCAGGGCACTGGCAAGACCAGCGGCGCAAAATGACGGGGCGTTTGCGATCGGCAATTCGTATTCAGCCTTTGCCTAAGGTTTTGCCAGCGCGTTTGCGATCGGCAATTCGTATTCAGCCTTTGCCTAAGGTTTTGCCAGCGCGTTTGCGATCGGCAATTCGTATCCGTCGTCCTTGGTCTCAAGGCAGGATTCCTGTGCAGTTTTTGAGGCGTCCGATAATACGGCGTTTTCCTTTATTGAAATCTCGCACGCGGGATCTTTCCCAGCATCTGCCTCACTCTGTTGATCAAAGTCATTGATCTAACAAATTGTTAATGAAAGGACAAGCTCAATGCCGAGATTCTATTATGGCGGTCAGGCGGTGATGGAGGGCGTGATGATGCGTGGACGTCAGTCGGTTGCTGTCGCTATTAGGCGTCCACAGGGAGATATCTATCTTTACGAAGAAGCCATCAACTCAAAACTCTATCGCAGTAAAATCTTGCGTCTCCCCTTTTTACGCGGCATGTTAGTCTTGTGGGAGATGCTCGTATTAGGAACGCGTATCATGATGCTCTCGGCTAATGTTGCTTTCGGAGTGACGAGTCCTGAGATTGCAGAAACAACGAACTCTGCGAGAGATGAGCAGCCGCAGAGTGAAGCTGGAGTGGATGCAATTTCCCAAACCACCGATACCTCAGAGAAGCAGATACCACAGCTAGGGGAAACTGCTATCTTTGTCTCTTTGATGGTATCACTTGTTTTTGCCATTGGTCTCTTTTTTGTTACCCCGCTCTTGCTTGCGAGTCTGTTGCGTCACCAAATTGGTGATGGTTGGTTGAATCTGGTCTTTGAAGGAGTGGTTCGTCTTGCCTTATTGATCAGTTATCTCTATGCGATTGGTCGTATTCCGGATATTCGACGCGTCTTTGGCTATCATGGTGCAGAACATAAAGCGATCAATGCTATGGAGCAGGGTGATCCTCTAGATGTGCCACATGTGCGTCGCGCTTCGCGGGTGCATACTCGTTGTGGAACAGGTTTTCTGCTGATAGTTATGGTTGTCTCAATCTTGGTCTTTGCACTAGTTGGCTCCCCATCATTACCAATCAAGATCGTATCCCGTATTCTCCTCGTGCCAGTTTTGGCTGGAATTGCCTATGAGCTGATACGGCTGGGTGCTGCAAATTATCGCTTTCGTGTTGTCCGTTGGCTGCTTGCCCCCAGTTTGGCTTTGCAAGGGCTAACAACGTGCGAGCCAGATGATAGCATGATAGAGTGTGCTATTGCGTCATTAAAAAAGGTGATAGCATTTGATGAGGCCAACGAGTTGCTTGATGAATCACAGCAGGAAAGAGGACATACAGGTGATGTGTCTTCTCTGATAGTATCGAAGTAGAAAAGGAACTGATTTGGTCATGGCATTCGATCCAATCAAACATCCTACCGAAGCTGAGCAGGAAGCGAGTGAGGTATCGACGAAGATGGAACCGCCATCTTCGTTTGTTTCATCCCAAGAGAATCTCCAACCTCGCGTGAATTTTTCTGTGTTGCGCTGGGTTTCTACAGGGGCTTTGCGAGTCTTCTACCGACGCTGGACACGGATCGCGGCACATCTTTTTCCTGAAGATTCGGCAGGAGAGCGTTTGGCGCATGCCTTGCATATTCCGTTGCCCGATAAGTTAAATATGAGCTGGGTGAATGAGCATCTTGCAGTTGGGGGGCGCATTCACCCTGAAGATATTCAGGCATTAGCGAAGACAGGGATAAGGCATGTTGTAGATACGCGTGCTGAATATTGTGATGATAGAGAGGCTTTGGCTCGCGAACATATTGAGTTGCTGTATCTGCCAACACCGGATACCTATCCATTGAGTATTAGCCAATTGACGCAAGGTGTGGTCTGGGTGAACGAACGTCTAGATAAAGGAGAGCGTGTCTTGATCCACTGTGAGCATGGTGTTGGTCGTAGCGTATTGCTAACTTGTGCTGTACTGGTGGCTCGTGGAATGCATGCCAGCGAGGCTCTCG
>CBJMBI010000177.1:0-7515 GCA_966427955.1 uncultured Ktedonobacterales bacterium | reverse complement strand
GTTCATAGCTCTTTTGCAGATTCATCCAGAAAGCGGCCTCGACGCCTAGCCATTGATCGAGGCGCAGGGCGGTATCGGCGGTCATGGCGTTGCCTCCATTATTACCAGAAATGGCAACTCTTGTTGATTAGAAAAATCGGACAAGTGTGGGAGCATCAAAGAGGGGGCAGAGCTGGTCTGTATTGGAGAGAGACAAGAAAAGGGGAGAAAGATCATGCTCTGCCCTAAGCCTCAGCTTACTCGTTCGGCAAACCCAAGACGATGCGAACTGTTGGCTCATCCGGTACTCGAAGCAGCTGCTGGAAGAGCATTTTGAGTGTCTCAGCATTCTCAATGGGTGTGATGACTAGTTGGGCTTGTGCGGCCAAGGCTGCAGAGAAACGAGCTGTGAGAAGACTGAGGATGTTCTCTTTTGTAGCTTTAATCTCACCTTGTGCCTCACCTTCGGCTCTACCTTCAGCTCTACCTTCAGCTCTACCTTCAGCTCTACCTTCAGCTCTACCTTCGGCTCTACCTTCAGCTTTGCCCTTGAGTTCCCTCTCAGCTAGCAGGTTCTGAATGACGGGATCATCTTGGATGAGTTCTTCGTAGTTAAATTGCATTTTTAACTCCTTTTCAAGGATTTGTTTATCTTTCTCTGACATGGTATCAGTTCTACGCATAATATGGTAAAACCACATCAAACGATATCCGAGTTCATGACGTTTATAGACTTGTGTCATCTCTTGAAGCGCTCTTCTCAAAAGATCGACCTTTGGCTCCTTGGTTGCTGGCAGCAGAGTATACAAGTAGGTGGCATGTTTGTCAACAATCGTTGCGCCATCCATTTCCCACCAGCGGATTACCTCATAGTTGAGGATGAGCGACGTTCTATCTCCACATTTAATCACATAGGGCGACTCTTCCACTGCACATCGGAACAGATAAATCACCACACAGATAACTGGGAGCTGGTAGAAGTCATGCAGTCCAACCAGATATTGAAGGACTCTACTGCCCATAGCGGAATCGGGCCCGCTTTGCAGTTCAATGTTGAGAATGGCAAGGGTGCCTTGGTAGAGGATCTGGAAGACTAGATCGACTTTCAGTTTGCTACGATCCACCTCCACATTCTGTGCAGTTAATACCTGTGCTCCTGTAATCAGTTCAGGAATGATGCGTGCTCCATCTAGTCCAAAGAGTGCCTTGGTGTCATTATCATAGGGTTGGGTATCTGCGGTGTGTTGTGATGATGTTTTCTTCTCCTTCGATCTACGGGGCTGTTTGTCAGGTGGTTGTTCGTCAGGTTTGGTATCCAATGCTGTTTTCTCCCTTGCTACATTTCTCTCTCATCCATGACATTGCTAGATCATTAAGTGAGAGTTTTCCAGGTACCTCTCTCATGCCGGGAGAGGTATTTCGCCTGTGAGTATAGCATACGCTATCTTCAAATGCAATAATGTACAAGAGACTATCTTTCGTTCTTACAAGTCTTGAGGGCATTCATCAAAAGCTGGTAGAATATAATCAAATCACAGCTGAATACTACCCCTTCTGGGCGGGTGCTTAGGAGTAACATCCTGAGATAGGCTGCTCCACCCTCTGCGTTTCGCACGGTGGTCTTTTTTTATGGTTTTACTTTTATCCATCTATCCACATCCAGAGATTTATGTGCAGGTATCATACCCAATAGGCTCCTGCTTTTCAAGAGGTTAATCTCTCATAGTTCCTGATTCATGGACGTATATTATAGCCCCATTCTCGTATAAATAATCCGGGTCAATGTCTATATCATCGTTCCAATAAACTGTCATTCCATCTGCTTTAACTTGCTTTAAAAAACTATAATCATTCAACTTCTTATACATAGGATATTGAAGAAACACCGATATATCCACCTTTTTTACTTCACCATTGCTAAATTTGACTAACAACGTTTTATTATCTATTGCTTGTGCTTCAACTGGTCTTGGATTCATAACATTCACCTGCCTCCTATTTCAGAGGATCAATTTTAAATGCAGCTTCGCCTTCGCACAACAATTGCCAATTTGCATGAAGTTCACACTCCTGTACAATTATCCTAGCTTAGCTCGATAAAATCAATACCCGCTTCAATTATAGCAGTTAACAAACATTTTGCAAAGAAATGCGCCTTGATGTAGCTGGGAAGATGAATCAAGGAAGGTGACAACCCATTCAAAGTGCTTGTTTTTGATGAGCATTTAGACTAAACTAGTATTATTAATCATGAGAGAATTGAGGGCATTATGGCAAAATATGTCTTTTTAGAAATGCCTGCCTATGGGCATGTCAATCCTACCTTGGCTATTGTGCAAGAGTTAGTCAAGCGTGGTCAAGAGGTTATCTACTATCTTCCAGAGAAGTTTAAAAGTGCCATTGAAGCCGCTGGAGCTACTTTTCGCAGCTATGAATCACTGTTGAATGGTATATTGCCTAGCATAGACTCTTCTAGTGTAGCGCAAAGATTTTCAGTCTTGATGGTTGATGAGGGCCATCACGTTCTACCGCAAGTATTGGACCGTATTCGTGCTGAGCAGCCAGACTATATTGTGTATGGAGATATGTGTGTATGGGCACGAATAGTAGTACAAGTCCTCAATGTATCTGCTATTGCCTTACGTCCAACTTATGCAATGAATGAACAAGTGATGTCTGTCATGAGGCAGAAGCAAGGTTCAAGTTTCTTCGGTATGCGTGAGGCAATGGAAAAAGTAAACGCTGATATTGCTAAGTTATGTGAGACCTATCATGTTCCTCCTTTTGATATGCGTAGCACATTTACACATGCTGGAGAAATGGTTATCGTCTTTCTTCCTAAAGCATTTCAACTCTTTGGAGATAGCTTTGACGAACGCTATATCTTTGTTGGTCCATCGATCCTCCCACGTCATGAGGATAATGATTTCCCGCTTGACCAACTCAGTGACAAACGACCAATTCTTTACATCTCACTGGGAACCGTCTTTAATAATCGGCCAGAATTCTTCAAAATGTGTTTCGAGGCATTTGGTGAACAACCTTGGCAAGTCGTACTCTCAAGAGGCAGGCATGTTAGCCTTGATGCGTTAGGCACGGTTCCTGACAACTTCCTTGTCTCATCCTATGTCCCACAACTTGAAATTCTATCTCGTGCACAAGTCTTTGTTACCCATTGTGGTATGAACAGCACCATGGAGAGTCTCTACTATGGTGTCCCAATGGTCGCTATTCCACAAATGGTCGAACAAGCTATGACAGCTCAACGCATAGAAGAATTGGGACTAGGCATTGCGCTTGAGAAAGAGACTGTGAACGTTGCAATGCTACGCGAGGCCGTGGAGCGTGTGGCAAACGAATCAGCATTTCGTGAACGTGTTCGAAGCATGCAGCAGATCACGCGCGAAGCTGGTGGTTATCAGCGTGCAGCAGATGCTATCATGCAGTTTGCTAGAGAGCATGCGAAAGTGTACTAATCCTAGGAGCATTGTCCGCTGCTGACCATTTTGGCTGTCTCAACAAAATGGCCAGCAATGGCAGATTGGTAAAGCTATCCTCTGCTCTTGGCAGTACCAACGCCTTGGGCCTGAGAAAGCTGTGCGACCTGGGCAGGAATGGCGTCGCGCAATGGGAGTGATGGAACAGTCTGCTTTGGCTTAGTACGCAACTGTGCACGAATAGCAGGAGCCTGAGCTTGGCGTGTTGTGGCTGTAGTAATACGACTGACTAAGAATATAAAGCCAATGAACCCTAGCCAGTTCACAACTCCTAGTACAACTAGGTAGACCCAGACAGGTGCCCAGCTAAGCAAGAAGTAGAGCAGAGCCACAACAATAATATTGACGAGCGTCACCGGCATCAAAATGAGCCAAGCGAACTGCATCAATTGATCGGCACGTAGGCGTGGTAGTGTTGTGCGAACCCAGACGAAGACGAAACACAAACCATAGACTTTGAGCGCGAAGTAGCCTAGTGCCAGGATGTTACCAACAAAACCCCATAGAAGGCTATGCAGACCTGTTAGGAAAGACACACCTGGGCCAGAGAAACCTCCCAAGAACATGTAGGCAGTTACTGCTGACACAATCGTCATGTTGCCGTATTCACCTAGGAAGAATATTGCCCAACGCATGCCACTGTATTCTGTCAAATAACCAGCAACCAGTTCCGACTCAGCTTCTGGCAGGTCAAAAGGTGCACGGTTTGTCTCAGCGAGACCACAGGTGTAGTAGACAATGAACATCAATGGTTGAACTAGAATAAACCATGCCCAAGGTGTAAAGCCGTCGAAAATGAAGTCAAGCACTGGTATGCCCGTGTGATGCCAGACATTCTGGAATTGCATAATCTCTATAAATGAGATAGTGCCGATACCATCACCAGCAGACTTGGGATAACCAGGTTGGCCAGCAAGCACGCTCGTTAACATCACTACGCCAATCAAGGCTAACACGAGCGGCAATTCATACGAAATCATCTGCCCAGCCGAGCGCAGACCACCAATCAATGAGTACTTATTGTTTGAACTCCAGCCTGCCATGATCACGCCAACCACATCAACCGAACTCATTGCCACCAGAAAGACAAGCCCTGTTGCTAAGGGAATGCCAGGAAGCTGAATATAAGGAGAAAGTGGCAGAACTGCAAACGAAGCGATAACCGGCGCAAAGAAGACTGATGGTGCAATCAAGAAAAGAGCTTTATCTGCCTTAATAGCATGAATATCTTCTTTTAAGAGAAGCTTCACCGCATCGGCAACTGTTTGCAGCAAACCCCAAGGGCCGGTATGCAAAGGGCCATAGCGGTCCTGCATCCAGGCCATCACTTTCCGCTCAACAAGCACCAGAATTATTGCACTGGTTGACACAAAGCCAAAGATCAAGAGAAAAGCTACAACGAACTGCAAGAAATCCCAGGAAAGGATGCCATGTAAGAGTTGCGTCCCTATATCATCGCCAATAATCATAAAATAACTCCAAACAGTGCAAACACGAGCAAGCCTACAGGATTGAGCTTGCTCGTGGCTTCATTGACATCTATTACCTATCAACTTCACCCAATACGATATCCAAACTACCCAGAATCGCCACTGTATCACTCATCTTGTGACCACGCAACAATTCAGGTAGAATTTGCAAGTTTACAAAAGAGGGGCCACGCAGCTTGGCACGCCAAGGATACTCACTTCCATCGCTGATGAGATATACTCCCTGCTCACCCTTACTACTCTCAACAGCGAAGTAAGTTTCGCCTCGTGGAGCACGTAAAGCAATAGGCGTACGTGTGCAAATAGGACCACCCGGTAACTTATCAATTGCCACACGGCAGAGACGAATGCTCTCAGTAATCTCCTGCATGCGAACCTTATAGCGAGCGTTGCAGTCACCCTCCTGTCGTACCTGTGGATTGACAGCAACTTCCTGATAAGCCATATACGGACGGTTCACACGTAGGTCCCAGTTGATTCCACTAGCACGTAGCATCGGTCCTGTTAACCCATATGCTAAGGCCTGTTGTGGATCGATGTAGCCTACACCCTGAGTACGAGACTCAAAAATCTCATTTCCAGTAATCAGCTGCTCTAGCTCGACCATATTCTTCTCAAGCTGATCAAGAAAAGCTTGACACTCTTTTAGCCAGCCTTTGGGGAAATCGTGTAAAACTCCACCTACCCGCATATAGTTCACATTAAAGCGGCTCCCACCCAGTGCTTCAAAGAGTGAAAGAATACCCTCACGATCGCGGAATGCCCACAAGATTGGTGTAAAGGCACCCAGATCTAACAGATAGGTACCAACTGCCACTAGGTGGCTGGCAATACGCTGCAACTCATTGGTTAGCAGACGAATATATTGTGCGCGTCGAGGGATTTCGAGCCCCATCAACTGTTCTACTGCTCCCACATAGGCCGTTTCATTGAGCATCGGAGAGAGATAGTCAGCATTATCCATGTAACGGATACCGCCCATGAATGGGCGATTCTCCAGGATTTTCTCGAGACCACGATGCAGATAACCAATGACTGGAGTACAGCCAGTAACGGTCTCACCCTCCATGCTCAGAACCAGACGGAGCACACCATGGGTACTGGGATGCTGCGGTCCCATATTCAGCAACATCTCCTGTGAATGCGGTCCCTCTTGTTGTTCGAACTCTTCAGAGGCCTCTGCGAACCTGGAATGAATGTCTTGATTTATCGACATAAGCTTCCTCTAAATGTAATTACATCTTAGCAGATTTTTCGTGTTTTCTTTTTGGCATGGCACTCACTCACCGTCTAATTGTGTTTGACCTTGCCTTTTACTCTGCTTTCTTACTGCCTGTCACAGATTCGCCTTCGGGGCGTGCCTCATGCACATTAGCCTCTTCTTGATAGCCCCCAAAAGTGTGACCAAAAGTTGGCGTTCCTGGGTGCAACCGTTCCTCCCTGCCCTGTCCCAGCTTCTTTTGTACCACGTGTTCAATACCACGCTGCTGGAAATCGCCTGCAACGGCCATATTAGGATCAACTTGAGTGGTCGCACGTGGCTTAACCGTCAATGGTACCTGATGGAAAGTCTTAAGCAATGGATGGCCTTCAAAATCATCATCCAGCAACATACGTCGTAGATCAGGGTGACCAGCAAAGTGAATACCAAACAGATCATAGGTCTCACGTTCTAGCCAATTGGCCGTTGGCCAGACAGATACCACACTATCCACTACCGGTTTCTGGCTATCAATACGAACCTTGAGCTGAATAAGCTGGGCACGTTCAATAGAGCGAATATGATAGACCGTCTCCAAGTGATCAAGCATATCGACACCAGAGATACAGGCTAACAGATCAAAGCCAAGCTGATCGCGTAAGAAACGGCTAACAGTTACTAAGTGCTCACACTCCACCTCCAATCCCAGATAACCACCTTTCTGAAGAACGGGAGCTACGGGCTTCCCAGTGATTTGTGCAATAGGAGCCAAATCGCGTGCCAGCGCTGCATTCTGATCCTGATAACTGGTAGTAGCACTCGGAATATTGGTTGAACGAGGTCCTAAATCCATTTGGTTACTCCCTTGCGCCAAGCATAGACCAATCCAAGTACAAGCACAACAATAAAGAAGAGGATTTCAAAAAAGCCAAACAGGCTGAGTTGCTTGAAAATCACAGCCCAAGAAATGATAAAGACAATATCTACATCAAAGGCCACAAAAAGCAGTGCAAAGATATAGAAACCGAGTGGATATTGTACCCAGGCTGATCTGATAGGCGTTTCACCAGACTCATATGTTTGCTCTTTTTCTTTAGTTCTTTTATGAGGGGATACCAGATTTGAGAATACAGTGGCTACAATGACAAACATAAAGCCTGCTGCAAACAAAATACCTGCATATAAATATCCAACGTTAGCTGGTGTTGACACGAAACTCTCCTCCCAACAATTGCCCCCGCGCTTGAGCTGAAGGAATTCCCCGTTTCTAGCAAGCGGAAGCCATGAAATGCTATGATGATTATAGCATGGTGAGGAAGGAGCGACAATGTGATCTCAAATCGGTTGG